>JAFQVE010000278.1 GCA_017408185.1 Oscillospiraceae bacterium
CGGCTATACCGTGGACAAGGATCGCAAATTCCATATAAATCCCGAAACTGCTCCTATCGTTCGTGAGATATTCGAGCAGTATGCCAGTGGCAAAACTGTTACCGAGATCATTACAGATCTAAATGCAAGACAGATTAAAACATCTCTCGGTAAGGCGTTCAACAAGAACAGTCTACACCGCCTTTTGAGGAATAAACGGTACATCGGATATTACATCTACAAAGATACTGAAACCCCCGGTGGTATGCCTCGTATCATTGATAATGAACTCTTTGAACGGGTACAGCGCATGCTTGATCGCAACAAGAAAGCTCCCGCCCGTTCCCGTGGCAAAGAGGAATATCTGCTCACCACTAAACTATTTTGTGGTTACTGCAAAGAAATGATGATCGGCTACGGTGGCACCGGCAAGTCCGGTAAGGCGTACCACTACTATGCTTGCAAAAACGCAAAGAAAAAGCTGTGTCATAAAAAGGTTGTCAGCAAAGAACTGATAGAGGATCGTATCGTTAACGCTTGTCACAAGATGCTCACCGACAGCAACATAAAAAGAATTGCCGCCGAGGTTGCCAAGGTCTGCAAGGCAGATATGGATACGGCGACAATTAAGCGAATCAAATCGGCTATTAAAGAGATCAATGTTGCTATTGAGAACCTCTGGAAGGCGTTGGAAAGCGGTCAGTCTGTTGATATGATAACCGAGCGTATCAACAAGCGTCAGCAGGAAAAGAAGGCTCTGGAAGAACAGCTCGCCTTGGAGATCAGTAAGCAGTTTATTCTCAGTGAGCAGGATGTTACTGACTTTTTGTACAAGCTGAAGAATGGCAGTCTGAACAACATACACAGGCGGCGCAGTTTGATTAACATCTTCGTTGGTGCCATCTATCTCTTTGATGATAAGTTCAGAATTATACTTAACGGCAGCGAAAAGCCCATTGAGATTGATGACGAGCTTCTTGAGGAGGTCAATGACTATTTTGACGGCTTAAATCAAGCAAAATCGGAGTGTTCACACTTAGTTGCGGACGCTCCACCACAACACTCAAAGACGAACCCTGTATATTGTCAGGAATGTCTTTGCATTTGAAGCAGAACTACCGCCTAAGTTGATTAAGACTTAGGCGGTAGTTCTGTTGCTTATTGAGAAAGTATTAATACTAATCAATGGAGCACGGTGGGTAGATACCGTCCATGCAAAGCAGTTTATTTGTTCTTTGGAGAAAATCCAAATTATCTCTAACTATATCTTTTATAAAAGTAGGTATTGCGCGCCCACTAAATCAACCGTTTGGAGATATTACTAAATTAAAGTTTTAAATACATTGACATTGTTGACTTAATGTGTTATGATAAGCTTACAGATAATATAGGAGGAGTTGTTTTTATGAAAAAAACAAAAAAACATCAGGACCAGTTTAAAAACTTGCCTGATGTAGAAATACATTATGCTTCCTTCGGAGAAAGGCTTCGTGAGATACGAAAAGAGCGAGGTATGACACAAGATGAATTTGCCTCAATTTTAGGAACATCAAAGCAAATACTCAGCAGATATGAGCTTGAGCAACGGTCACCCAAAATAGAACAGGTAAAAAAATATGCCGAAAAGCTACAAGTATCCGTAGATTTCCTTTTGGGAGATACAGAAAGCGAAGCAGTATTCAACTCCATCTGCTCAAACAAGCAAAGAAAACCTTTCTACAAAATCTTTATTGATGTAACATCAGAGATGGGGCTTGATATTCCGGGGATAGTTAGAGTTACAGGTCTTACAGACCGTCAAGTCAGAATGATCATTGTGCGTCAGATAAAAGATGCTCCATTACCTATTGCATTACAGTTATCTGAAACTCTCAATGTTCCGCTTAATCTCTGGACGGGTAATGAAGAATATGTCCCTAACGAAATTTCTGTTAACGCTTTTGAGGTAGCACGAGCTTATGACAAAGCAACCATAAAAGATCGGAATACAGCAAGACTTGCACTCAATTTAGAAACCGTAAAGGAGTGAGTGAAAAATGGCAAAAAACAATAAGATTATTATTTACAAAACGGAGGATGAAAAAGTATCTGTCGATGTTCGTTTTGATAATGAAACGGTTTGGCTCACTCAAATGCAGATGGCGGAGCTTTTTGATACCACAAAACAAAATATAAGCTTTCACATCAATAATTGCTTCAAGGAGGGAGAACTAAAAAAAGAAGCAGTTGTAAAGAAATACTTGACAACTGCCGCCGATGGCAAAGAATATTCTATATTACACTATAATTTGGACGTAATTATTTCGGTGGGATATCGCGTGAAATCTTTTCGCGGTACGCAGTTTAGACAATGGGCAACATCCCGATTAAATGAATACATACGAAAAGGCTTTACAATGGATGATGAACGATTAAAAGAACTCGGAGGCGGAGGCTATTGGAAAGAGCTTTTAGAACGCATTCGTGATATTCGTGCATCCGAAAAGGTGTTTTACAGACAAATCCTTGATATTTATGCTACCAGTATAGATTACGATCCAAGCGCTGAAATTTCCATCGAATTTTTTAAAAAAGTTCAGAACAAAGTTCACTATGCTATTCATGGGCAAACAGCGGCGGAAGTTATATATAACCGTGCCGATGCTGAAAAAGAATTTATGGGGCTTACAACATTCAAAGGAAATAAACCCCATTTAAGTGATGCTGTAATAGCAAAAAACTATCTTAACGAAAAGGAACTGCGCTCATTGGGGCAGCTCGTTTCCGGTTATCTGGATTTTGCAGAGAGACAGGCTGAACGGGAACAACCCATGACAATGCACGACTGGGCCGAGCATTTGGATAGAATTTTAACTATGAGCGGTGAAAAGCTTCTGATAGGTGCAGGTAGCATTTCTCATAATCAAGCCATAAGCAAAGCTACTGCCGAATACAAAAAATACCAGCAAAGAACTCTCAGCGAAGTGGAAAGGGATTATCTTGATACCATAAAGAAACTTGAAAAGAAATCAAAATAACATCTTAGGCAAGGAGAGCAATCTATAGATGCCGGATTACAGCAAGGCGTTCGACTCCCCCCGCCTCCACCAAAACGTAATATCTGTTCAAACATCAAAACTGTCTGTCTCTGCAATTTATCGAGACAGACAGTTTTACTGATATATTCTTTAAAATTATTCTATTTAATTACTGCTTTTACGCATTCTTTGACGGTTTTGATTTCTTCGTCCGAAACAGCTTCGTCAAAGTCTGAGAAGGAAATATCATCTATTGGATTTCCCGTAAGGCAGGCATACCAAAGAAGCGAAAGCGCATATCTGCCAACACCAAGGCTTGCATGGAAAGTATCACGATGGAGATTGATGCCCTTTTCCGCAAGCTTCTGGAACATCGGTCCCGAGGGGATCGTCATATACGCGTTCATCGCCTGAGCCGCCATCGTATATGCTGAGTGGAGCGCATCAAACATTTCCTTTCTTGTTTCAAAGCCACGGTTAATGAGCATCCGGCTGCCCTCTTCATACGCCCATGTCTCATGCATAATAAGCTTTGCCCGCGGGCAGCACATACGTACATATGACGTTAAATCCTCGAGATACGGCTGATATGTATCATAATCCGTACTTTTCAGGCTTGCCTGCTGAACGGTTATGTAATCCCAGTCACGCGAGAGCAGCGCCTCTTCAAGAGATACATAAAATCCAGTTTGCTGGCCGTTGAACTGAAGCTCATATGCATTTTTCTTGGACAGCATATTTCTGTAATGGCGGGAAAGCGGGCATCCACCGATATAAAGATTTACGGTTGTTATCTCCTCGCCGGCGCTTCTCGCGATCTGATGAAGATATCTTGTTGCATCCTGAGAAAAACTGTTTCCGATTGATAGAATTTTCATTTTAAAATTCTCCTTTGGTAAAATTTTTATAATCGTTTGTGGTTTGCAAAAATTCTTGCAGCACTCCCTCTAATTAAAGGAATTTCCGTTTTCAGACACGTTGAACATTTCGCGGATGCGCTCGCGCAAAAGCTTATGCTCAGGAAGAGAGAGCGTTCTGTCGCGTTCTGCAATGGCAACCGCCTCACGCTTTGCAAGCTCAAGCGTTTTCATATCCGACATAAAGCTTGCTATACGAAGCTCAGGAAGACCGTGCTGACGCGTGCCGAAAAAATCTCCCGGTCCGCGAAGGCGCAAATCCTCCTCTGATATTTTAAAGCCGTCATTCGTCTCGCGCAAAGCCTGCAGTCTTTCTGCCGCCGTGCTTGTTTTTTTGACATTTGAAAAAAGGAGGCAATATGATTTTGCGCTTCCTCTTCCCACTCGACCGCGCAGCTGGTGAAGCTGCGAAAGCCCGAAGCGCTCGGCATTTTCAATCGCCATTACGGTAGCTTCAGGAACATTCACGCCAACCTCGATAACGGTTGTGGATACAATCGCCGATGTTTCTCCGCTGACAAAACGGCGCATTACCGCATCCTTTTCCTTCTGCCTGAGCTTACCGTGCAGAAGCTCAACCTTCTTGCCGTAAAACGCAGTATCTGAAAGCTCCTTTGCAAACTTTTCAACCGAGCGAAGCTCTGCCTCACCGTCCTCATTATCCTCAATAAGCGGGCATACAACATATGCGCGATACCCCATATCAAGCTGTTTTTTTATAAAGGCATATGCATCTGCGCGCTTTGAATCGTTTACGATAAGCGTATCAACCGGAAGTCTGCCCGGCGGAAGCTCGTCAATAACGGAGATATCAAGGTCACCGTACATAATCAAAGCAAGAGAGCGCGGGATGGGCGTTGCCGACATAACAAGCTGATGCGGATTATTCCCCTTTGACGCAAGCGTTGCGCGTTGGCGCACTCCGAAGCGATGCTGTTCATCAACAATCATAAGGCCCAAATTTTCAAACTCAACATCCTCGCTGATTATTGCATGAGTTCCGATGAGAAAATCAACCTCTCTCAATACACATTTTTCTTTTATGCGTTTTTTCTCCGATGCTTTCATACTGCCGCAAAGAAGCGCACATCTCACGCCTAACTTCTCCATATTTTCCGAAAGCGATTTGAAATGCTGCTCGGCAAGGATTTCCGTCGGTACCATAAGAGCAGTCTGCATCCCGTTTTTATACGCAAGATACGCCGCTGCTGCCGCAACCGCGGTTTTACCGGAGCCGACGTCACCCTGGACAATTCTGTTCATCGGGCGCGAGGATTGCATATCCGTTGCAATTTCGTCAATCACACGCCGCTGTGCGGACGTAAGAGAAAACGGAAGAGCGTTCAGATACGGTGTAAAGTCACTGTCCTTTATCGGTGTTCCAAGCTCGTGCTCACGTCTGCCGCGAAGGTGCATGAGGCCAAGGCTTAAGATAAAAAGCTCTTCAAACACAAGGCGCCGCTTTGCGATTTCAAGCTCTTCCTCGCTTGTAGGAAAATGAATTTCACGATAAGAAAATCCGACGTGTGCAAGAGAATGCTTTCTGCGTATATCCTCAGGCAAAACCTCGGGAATACTTTGCGAAAACTCTGCCAATGCAGACCTCACGGCGGCTCTCAGCACGTCTGCTGATATTCCTGCCGTAAGCCCGTAAATTGGCAGAATAGCCCCGGTTTTTTGACCGGAGCTTTCCTCTTCTTCAAACGTCGGGTTTAGCAAGCAAAGACCGCCCGCGCGTTCCTCTACCTTTCCGAAGAACACGTAGGTATGTCCGGGAAAAAGCTTACCGACACTATATTTCTGATTAAAAAACACTATTTTTATTCCGCCGCTTTCATCAACGGCGCGGAATTCCGAAACGGTAAATCCACGACGCGGTGAGCGGGTTTTTATATCTGATGAGATGCACGCTTTTATGCACGCCTTATCTCCTGCAGAAAGCGCGGAGATTTTCAGAAAATTTCGCCTGTCCTCATAATCACGGGGAAAGTATCCGAGAAGGTCACGCACGGTGTTTATGCCAAGTCTCAAGAAAGCTTCGGCGCGCTTTTCACCGACGCCCTTCAGGTAACGTATTCCCGTGTTCAAATCAGGCTTCATCATGTATTTTTACTCCGCTGAAATTAAATAATAGTATACCGGCTGACCGCCGTCAAGGAGCATAACCTCGGCATCCTTTGCGTTTTCCTTGCAGATATTTTCAACAACGGCTGCATCATCGGCATTTACCCCTTCGCCATAAAAAACCGTCACAAAGCCGCGGTCTGCTATTCCCATATCGGAAATAAGCTTCTCTGCAACCTCAGAAAGGTCTTTACCGGACGCGGAAAGCTTGCCCTCCGAAAGCGCGAGATACTCGCCTTCCTTGATGGAATAACCGTCAAACTCGCTATCTCTTGCGGCGTAGGTGATAGAGCCGGTAGAAACATTTCCTGCCGCTTCCATCATAGCCGTAACATTTTCTTCCGTTTTTCCGTCCGGGTTGAACGCCAACATTGCAGAAATCCCCTGCGGCACGGTTTTCGTTTCAAGAACAACAACCTGCTTTTCTGTGAGAAGTGCAGTCTGCTGTGCCGCCATAATGATGTTTTTGTTATTCGGGAGAACAAAAACGATTTCCGACGGAGTGGCATTTACCGCCGCAAGAATATCGTCGGTGGACGGGTTCATGGTCTGTCCGCCTTCAATAAGCGTATCTGCTCCGAGGTCACGGAAAACGCTGAGAATTCCCTCGCCCGCACCGACAACGGCAAAGCCGTATTTCTTCTCTGCAGGAGCAATTGCAGGCTTCTCCGGCTCACTCTTCGCTGAGCTTGTTCCCGAAACAACCTTTTCGTTATGCTGATAGCGCATATTGTCAATCTTTATATTTGTAAGCTCGCCGTAGGTAAGCGCACGGCAAAGTGCCTTATCCGGCTCGTTGGTGTGAACGTGAACCTTGATAATGTCATCATCATCAACGACAACAACGCAATCACCGATTGATTCAAGGTATGCGCGAAGCTTTGCCACGTCAAGCTTTTTGCCTTCGCGGCTTATGTTTACGATAAACTCTGTGCAGTATGCAAAGGTTATCTCCTCGTCAATTTCTGCAAAGGAGGCCGCAGGTGCACCGGAGATTTCCTCACCGGAAGAGAGCGTAACGTCATTTCCCTGCAGGGACGAAAGCATAGCCTCAAGCACAAGCACCCAGCCTGCACCGCCGGCATCAACAACTCCCGCTTTTTTGAGAACGGGATTAAGCTCCATCGTCTCATCAAGCGCGACCTTTGCCGCGGAAATTGCCTCTGCAAATATTTCTTCGATATCCGAAATGCTCTCAGACAGCTCAACCGCCTTTTCTGCCGCCTTGCGCGAAACGGTGAGGATAGTTCCCTCCGCCGGCTTCATAACAGCACGGTAAGCTGCCTCAACGCCCGAGGAAAGGGCGCGGCCGAAAGAATTTGCATCAAGAGCTTCTGCTCCCGCACAAGACTTTGCAAAGCCACGGAACAAAAGCGACAGGATAACGCCCGAATTTCCGCGCGCACCGCGAAGAAGCGCGGACGCCGCAATATTTGCCGCCTCACCTACCGTTTCGGGAGAAACGGGAGAAAGCGCCGTTGCCGCAGCGCGTGCGGTAAGCGACATATTTGTTCCTGTGTCGCCGTCCGGAACGGGAAATACGTTTAGTTCGTTTAATTTCTGTTTGTTGTTATCTATTGCCGCGGAAGCGGATATCACCATACGGCGAAACTCCGCGGCGGTAATCTGTTCTTTCACTTATCGGCACCTCCGTTATTCTGCCATTATAGAATCGACTTTTACGTTGACGCTGCCGACCTTTACGCGCGTTACGCGCTCTACATTGTAGCGGACTTCATTTATGATAGATTCACAGATTGCGGTGATATTGACACCGTGATCCACAATTATATGAACATCAATATTTACCGTTTCATTCTCAAACGTTACCTTTACGCCCTTGGACATATTCTCACGCTTTAAGAGACGGACAATTCCGTCCTTGACGCTTCTGTCTGCCATTCCGCGGACACCGAAGCAGTTTGTTGCCGCATCTCCGGCAACTGCCGTAAATACTTCATTTGTTATCTCAATTGAGCCTTTGTCGTTGTTTAATATCATATACAAACCTCCTGTAAGATTTAAATGACATAATCATAGATTATATATATTATACACTGTTTTTGACAATAACTCAATATAAATTTTTTAAAATTTCCAAAAACGCTATGCAAATTTTCGCCGGAAAGCAGGCATAAAGAATATATAAAATGCGTAATTCCGGCAAAAAAAGCAAAAACAACAAAGCTTCGGGTGCAAAGTTTTTAAACTTCTGCACCCGCTCTTCCATTTCTGTTCTATGCGTAAAAATCGTGATTGCCGACGGACATTACAAAATCCCGGTTATTCGGCACCCATGTGCTTGTAGATATGGCAGGATTTAAAAAGAAAAGAATATTCTTATCCGTAACCTTATAGCTTTCAAGGCATATTTTTGCCGCGAGATAGCTCTCCCATCCCGGTTCTTTATGAATACTTCCGTTTGCTACGGGTGTAAACTGAACGCCGCCCTTTTTATCGAAAACAACGTCGTAGACGTTATTCGGAAACTCCGGACTTTCCACGCGGTTAAGAACAACATTTCCAACAGCAAGCTTTCCTGTAAGCGATTCTCCTTCACTTTCGGCATTTATTATTTTCGCCAGCCAGTAAAGGTCGCTCGCGTTGTAAAACTCATCCGCAGACAAAAGCTTCTCTGCACCGGAGCGCACCTCGGCGGTCTTTGTGGCATTATCCCAGGTAACGGACGCACCAAGTGCCTTTGCAAGAGGGCGCACCGGGATGTAGGTGCTTCCGTCAATGATAAGATTCTCGTTTCCCGAATAAAGCACGCGCCCGCGGGATTCGATATACCCTCTGCCGATTGTCGCGCCGGTTTCGGCTTCTTGTTGCTTCACAGTTGCAGTTTTAGTATTGTTATTCCACGCCACTTCAACCTCGTCGAAAGCTTCCGCAAACGTCCTCATCGGGACGTATGTAACGGAATTTATAAGCCTTGCGCCTTCTAAGTTTTCTCCGTCAATTGTAACGTTTGCTGCAAAGCTCATTTGCGCAAGCAATATAAGCGACAGCATAAAAATAAGTATTTTTTTCATTTTCACCACTTCCTTCCGGTATAGTCTTCTATATTGTAACGCAATTTACGCTGCGTCGCAACACACAAATATAGGTTTTCGTTCCACATTTCAGTAATTTTACCTGATTTTGGTGCGTTTTTCACCGCAATAAGTTTTGATAAAAATATTTTATGTAAAAATTTTTATTTTTTTCAAAAAAACACTTGCATTTTGGTGTCAAATCTGTTATTATATTAGATGCTGTTTATTGACAAGATTTTAAGGAGGTGCGGCAAATGGCAAAGTGCGCAATATGCGAAAAAGGCGTGACATTTGGCATTAAAGTGTCCCACTCGCACAGACGCTCTAACAAAATGTGGAGACCGAATATCAAACGCGTAAAGGCTATCGTTGACGGTTCCCCCCGTCATATTTACGTCTGTACAAGATGCCTCCGTTCCGGTAAGGTTCAGCGCGCGATATAAGTACACACAAGCAAAAGCCGGAGACGCAGAAAACACTCTGCGTCTTTTTGCTTATTTTTTCAAAAAATTAAAGGAGCTGTTTTTTTATGGAAGTTGCACTGTCGTATATTAATCTTGATGTCTATCTCGTCGTCCTTCTTCGGCTCGTCGCCTCCGTTGTTCTCGGTGGTCTCATCGGCATAGAGCGTGCCAGCAGCAAGCATGATGCCGGGCTTCGCACGCATATCATCGTCTGCCTCGGTGCGGCATCTGTTATGATTGTAAGCCAGCTCATCTCTATGCAGGACGGCGCTATAACCGACATTACGCGTCTCGGTGCACAGGTTATATCAGGTATCGGTTTTCTCGGCGTGGGAAGCATTATCGTAAATCGCAGCCGCGTGCGCGGGCTTACAACCGCTGCGGGGCTTTGGACAACAGGTTGCCTTGGGCTTGTTATCGGTGCAGGATTTTTAGAGGTCGCGCTGACCATCGTTGCACTTATGATGTTTACCATTTACGTTCTGCGCCCGCTCTCCCTCAAAATCCGCGCAAGCGCGCTTACCTTCGACGTAACCGTCCCGATTGGCGAGCGTACCGTTACAGATTACGTTGAGGAGTTTGCGATGCGTCATTTTGAGATAATCGCAATCAAAGGCTCAAACGAAAAGGCAGTTATCACGATACATACAGATATGCGCGGCGAAAGAAATGAATTCATCCGTGAAATCATCTCCATCCCCGGTGTTGTAGGCGTATCGGAAGCATAAGTAAAATATTTTGACGCGCGCAAATTTTGCGCGCGTTAAGTTTTGAGAAAGGATGCTCTTGATATGATAAAAAAATTATTGCCTGTTTTTTTCTCCCTTTGTCTGTTTTTCTCTTTTGATGCATATGCAGTCGATTTCACAGACGTTCCGGAAAGCAGCGAATATCACAAGTATGTCGACACACTTAACAGCCTTGAGGTAATCACCGGCTACGGCGACGGAACCTTTCTTCCTGACAAAAGCATATCGCGTGCAGAAGCTTCCGCAATTGCAGTTCGCGCCGCAAAGCTTGATACTGATATTTCCGCCAAAAGCATCTACAACGATGTTGCCGATGAGTTCTGGGCAAGAAAATATATTATGTCTGCAACAGAAGCCGGGATTTTAAACGGTATCGGAAACGGACGCTTCAGCCCCGGTACCAATGTCACACACAACCAGATTATAAAAATCGCCGTATGCATATCCGGTAAAGGTGAGCTTGCAGAAAAACGCGGCGGTTGGCCCGGCGGGTACATTCAAACTGCATATGAGCATGAAATAATTACCACGTCTGAATATTCCAATCTTCTTTACGGAAGTCTTGGAAATTCTCCTGCAACGCGAGGCGATGTTGCAAAATACATTTACCGTGCAATCACCATACCGGAGAAGTACAAGCTCACAGTAGGCGAAAGCGAATATTTTATCGGTATGAGCGCCAAAGCACTCCCCTCACCCGTCGAAGCACTTCAATCCGCAAATGAGTTTATATGGTATATATACGGTACCGACACATACGA
>JAFQVE010000279.1 GCA_017408185.1 Oscillospiraceae bacterium
ATAAAAATCCCTTGAATGTAAACAATAGTGTTATAACATCAAAACAAAAAGGGGATTTATATAATGAAAGCTACAGGTATCGTACGCCGCATAGACGATCTCGGTCGTGTTGTTATTCCAAAGGAAATCCGTCGAACAATGCGTATTCGTGAGGGCGACCCACTGGAAATTTACACAGACCGTGACGGTGAAGTGATTTTTAAAAAATACTCACCGGTCGGTGAGCTTGCATCGTTTGCAACCTCAATATGCGAAACTCTCTACAAAACAACCGGGGCGACAGCACTTGTCACAGACAGAGACACAGTCATCGCAGTGTCCGGCGTGCAAAAACGAGAGCTTATGGAAAAACGTGTATCCGAAGAGCTTGAGCATATTATAGAGTCACGTCAGATTTATCAACACCGCCAGGGCGAGACAGCAATATCCGTTACCGATACAAAAAACGGAAGCTATATCTCCATCGCCGCACCAATTCTCTCCGAGGGCGATGTTTCGGGTTGTGTGGTTTTTGTCTTTGACGGAAGTGAGACGGAGCTGGGTGAGACGGGATATAAGCTTGCGCAGACGGTTGCAGGATTTCTTGGTAAGCAGATGGAGTCATAGGAAAATGCAGATAAGTGCCGCAAAAGTTACGGACAATTGCCGGAGCTTTTGCGGCGCTTTTTGTTGCATCCGGTCAAATAATGCTTGTAAGTGGAGCCTGTTTATGATAATATATATTGTAGATGATTATGACCTTAAAAGAGGAAAGTGATTAAAATGCAGAGTGAAAAAATTTCTATTTACGGCATTTCATACAACAACGTAACGTTAGATGAGGCAGCGTGTCTCTGTGAAGAACTTCTTAAGGAAGAAAAAAACCATATTGTTGTTACTCCGAATGCAGAGATTGCATACTTGGCAACAAAGGACAAGCAGCTCGGGAGAATAATAAACTCTGCAGACGTTGCGGTTGCTGACGGAATCGGTGTTGTATATGCATCAAAAGTCTACGGAACGCCCGTCAAGGAAAAGGTGCCCGGAGTCGAGCTTGGTCTTCGCGTGCTTGAAAATGCCGCAAAAAGCGGAAGAGGTGTATTTTTTCTCGGAGCAAAACCGGGCGTTGCTGACCTTGCGGCAGCAAAGATTTCGGAAAAATTCCCCGGGATAAACTTTGTTGGCATCCGCGACGGCTATTTCAAGGATGATGGCGAGGTTATTGAGAATATAAACGCAAGCGGCGCGGAAATTCTTTTCGTATGTCTTGGTGCACCGAAGCAGGAACAGTGGATGGCAGAAAACCGCGACAAACTGAACACACGTCTTATGCTGGGGCTTGGAGGCTCATTTGACGTATATTCAGATACAGTTAAGCGTGCACCGAAAATATTCATAAAGCTCGGTCTTGAGTGGTTTTACCGCTTGCTCAAAGAACCAAAGCGTTTAGGCCGTATGATGGCGCTTCCTAAATATATGTTTGCCGTTATTCTCGACAGGCTCGGAAGGAAGGGAAAGTAATGCGCGGAAAGCTTATTACGATTGAAGGAACAGACTGTTCGGGAAAATCCACGCAGCTTGAGCTTTTGTGCAAAAGGCTTGAGCGTGAGGGAAAAGACTTTTTAAAGGTTGCATTTCCCAGGTATGACAGTGAATCATCAGCTCTCGTCCGGATGTATCTCGGCGGAGCTTTCGGAGAAAACGTTGCCTCCGTCAACGCCTACGCGGCATCAAGCTTTTTTGCAGTTGACAGAATAGCTTCGTATCTGCGCGAATGGAAGGATTATCTTGAAAACGGCGGCACGGTTCTTCTTGACCGTTACACCACTTCTAATGCTATATATCAGGCAAGTAAGTTGCCGGAGAGCGAGAGGGCTGCCTTTTGCGACTGGCTGTTTGATTACGAATACAACCTGCTTGGCTTACCTGAGCCGGATGCTGTAATTTTTCTTGATATGCCACCGGACTGTGCCGAAAGACTTATGAGCCGTCGCGAGGGCGGAGAGGATATCCATGAAAAAGATAAGGATTATCTCAAGACGTGTTACCGTGCTGCGGGCGCTCTTGCCGATAAATATTCATGGAAGAGAATACTTTGTGCTGAGAATGAAAATATTAAGTCAATAGAAGAAATTCACGCGGAGATATTTGATATGGTTTCGCGTGTTTTGACAGAGGGTAATCAAAATGCTTAAATTCAGACCCGTGCATGCGGAGGATTTTGAAACAGCCGCACCGATAATGAAGGCTACGGGATACAATTCAACAGAAAGCTCTTTTGTTATTTTATACACATGGAGCGGGTTATATAACGGTGAAGTTTGCATTGACGGTGATACCGTTTTTATCCGTTCCCGCGGTGAAAAAGGTGTATCGTATCTGCCACCGCTCGGCGGAGATATGAAGTCTGCACTTTTGAAAATTGCAGAGACGGAAAAAAATGCAGGAGAAATTCATTTTCATTCTGTTACCGACCGTATGCGTGAGAAGCTTGAAGAGGTATTCCCCGGCGAATTTGAGTATACGGAAAGACGAAAAAGCTTTGACTATATCTACCTCACGGAGGAGCTTGCCACGCTTTCTGGAAAAAAATTTCATCAGAAGCGCAACCATGTAAACAAATTTTTAAAGCGCTATGAGGGACGGTTTGAGTACAACAATATGACCGAGGCTGATATCCCGGAGGTTTTGAATTTTCAGAACAAATGGATATCTATGGCATCGGAAAAAGAAGAACAAGAGGCTTTGCGTTATGAAACAACAGCTATAGAAAAGCTTCTGTACCATTTCGACCGCTTTGATTTACGCGGCGGTGTTTTGCGCGTAGACGGAAATATCTGTGCGTATTGCATAGGCGCGAAGATAAGCGGAGACACTGTTGATGTAATGGTTGAAAAAGGCGACTATGCATATGACGGTGTATATCAGGCGATAAACAAACTGTTTGCAGAAAACAACTGCGGTGACGTTTTGTATATAAACCGCGAAGAGGATATGGGAATAGAGGGACTCCGCCGCGCAAAGCTTTCATATTGTCCGACGGTGCTTCTGAGAAAGTACGGTGCTGTATGGAAAAGGAAATAAGATGTGCAAAAGCATCTGATATAGAAGAAATAAGAAAACTGTGGGCAGAATGCTTCCCGAAAGACACGGAATATGCACACTTTTTCTTTGACCGTGTGTTTAAGCTTTCTTGTGCACGCGTATGCACGGTTGACGGAACCGTTGCGGGCATGCTTCATTCCTTCCCTTATGATTTTGCAACACCGGACGGAATTTTACACGCAAAGTATATTTACGGTGTCGGAACCGCAAAACAGTATCGCGGACTTGGTATTGCCGGAGAGCTTTTGCAGGAAGAGGCGAGAGATTGCGACTTCACGGTAATAATCCCGCAGAGCGAAAGCCTCTTCAAGTTTTACGAAAAGAACGGATTCACAGAGCTTTTCACGGTGACAAAAATAACAACAGCACCCGGCGAAGAAAAAAAGCTTGTGCGTGCAGGTAAAAGCCGCATTACGGAGCTCAATGCAATGTACGAGAATATGTGCCGCGGCGGGATTTACCCCGTGCGGACACCGGAGCGCTGGGAAACCCTTATTGCCGAGCATGAGTTTCTGGGCGGCGGAATTTCCCTTTTTGACGGCGGATATTGCGTGCATTATAAAAAGGGAGACCGCCAGGGAATAAGCGAGCTTTGCGCAACAACCGGAAACTCTCCATTCGGATATGAATGTGAAGCAATTGTTCCCGGCAACGATATGCCGATAGGTGCGGCGCGGCTTATAAGTGAGCGCGCCCGTGAAATTTTCGCCAAAGGATACAACAGATATTTAAATCTTATGCATAACTGATTGGAAAGGATTGAGATTATGGTATATCTTCTTTTAGAAAACGGATTTGAGATGTGTGAAGCTCTTGCTCCGGTGGACATTCTGCGCCGCGGAGGTGTTGACGTCGCAACTGTTGGTGTTTCCGGACGCGAAGTAACCTCATCTCACGGAGTCAAGGTCTCTGCCGATAAGGAGTTTTCCGATATCGTTTTGTCCGATATGGAAATGCTTATCATCCCGGGTGGACAGCCGGGCGTGGACAACCTTTGGGAAAACGAAGCTGTACGCGAGCTTGTGATAAACGTTCACAACGCAGGAATAAAAATTTCCGCTATCTGCGCTGCTCCGATTATCCTTGCACGGCTTGGAATTCTTGACGGAAAAACAGCTGTATGTTATCCGTCTTGCAGCACGGAACTTGAAAAAGCTGATTTCCGCAACGGTTGCGGGGTTGCAAGCTGTGACGGAATTATAACCGGACGTGCAGCAGGCGATGCATATGATTTTGCATTTGAAATACTGCGTACACTCTGTGGTGAGAAAGAAACGGCACGTGTGCGGGATGCAATATGCTATGAATAAGAGCGAAATGCGCTCTCTTATGCGCGACCGTATATCGGAAATCCCGGAGGATAAAAGACTTTCCGAGGATGCGGCAATATATGAAAATGCGCTGTCTATGTCCGAATGGAAATCGGCAAGAAACGTTTTCGTATATGTCGGTATCGGGTGCGAGGTAAGAACGGATGCGCTGATTGAAAAGCTTATTTCTGCAGGCAAGCGTGTATACGTTCCGCTTTGTCAGGGAAACGGAGAAATGGATGCAGTGTACATTCCGTCTCTTGCTTCCCTGAAGCCGGGGCGTTACGGAATACCGGAACCCCGGGAGTGCGGCGAAAAAGCTGTTCCGGAAGATCTTGATATAATTATTGTTCCCGGTGTGGCGTTCGGGCTTGACGGAACGCGTCTCGGTCGCGGTGCCGGGTACTATGACCGTTTTTTCAGCCGCACAAAAAAGGCGAAAAAAATTGCGTTTTGCAGAGAAGCGACTCTCCACGAAACCGTACCGACGGAGCCGCACGATGAAAAGGTCGATATTATCGTGAGCGAGAGACGCATTATAAAAATACAAGGGTAAGGTGATACGGTATGACTGTTAAAAGACGTAAAAAAAAGACTCCGTTTTCGTATATCTACATAGCTTTTGTGCTTGGAGTGTCCATGCTTCTTTCCGCGTGGATAATAATGTCGGTAAATGAGCTTCTGGCACTTGCAAGACCGGATTATGAAGTGATTGTTGAAATTCCCGAGGGCGCAAGCCACGGTGATGTTGCCAAAATACTCAAAAAGAGCGATGTTATTGACCACAAAATGCTTTTTTCGATGTTTGCGTCTGTAACCAAGCGCGGAGCAACATATCCGCCGGGTGAGTATAAGATAAACTCAAATATGGACTACCGCGCGATGCTGAGAAGGCTTACGAGCAAAAAGGGCGCACTTAATACCGTTAAGGTAACCGTTCCCGAGGGATACGAGGTGTCGCAGATCGCAGAGCTTCTTGCGGAAAAAGGTGTGTGTGACCGTGACGCATTTGAAGATGCGGTTGCAAACACAGACTTTAACTACGCATTTTTAGAGGACCTTCCTCTCGGCAAATCAAACCGGCTTGAGGGCTATATGTTCCCCGATACGTATGAGTTTTATAAGAATGATGATCCGTCACGCGTTATTAAAAAATTCCTTGATAACTTCAACGTGAAATTCAACGATGAAATGAAGGAACGCACACGTGAGCTGGGAATGAGCCTGCATGAACTCGTTACATTTGCATCAATTGTTGAACGCGAAGCAACTGCAAAGGACAGAGAAAACATATCCTCGGTTTTCCACAACCGCTTGAAAAATAAAACGTATCCGTATCTCGAGTCATGCGCTACTGTACAGTATGTTCTCGGCAAGCGCAAGGCGGTAATAAGCATCGCAGACACGAAGATTGACAATAAGTATAACACATACAAATACAAAGGTCTTCCGCCGGGACCGATATCAAACCCCGGACTTGATGCGATAGAAGCATCCCTTTATCCGAATGACACGGACTATCTTTTCTTTGCATTGCAGGAAGACGGAACACACAAATTTTCAAAGACATATGAGGAGCATCTGAAAACTCCGAAATTAAACCCGTAAGGATATGAATAGCTTTATGAAAAAACCTGAAATTTTATCCCCTGCAGGGGATATGGAAAAGCTTCATGCCGCGATTTTATACGGTGCGGATGCAGTGTATCTTGCCGGCGAAATGTTCGGTATGCGCACAGCATCGGATAATTTTACCGCTGAGGAAATGGAAACGGCGGTAAAGCTTGCGCATCAAAGCGGAGTGAAGGTATATGTAACCTGCAATACCATAATGCGCAATCATGATATATCGGCACTTCCCGCATATCTCGAAATGCTTGGCGGAATAGGTGTTGACGGAATTATTGTTGCCGACCTTGGATGTATGCGCCTTGCGCAAAAATGGGCGCCGCGCGCCGAAATACATATAAGCACTCAGGCAAGCGTGCTCAACACCGAGGCGGCAAACGCATGGTATGAGATGGGCGCTTCCCGCGTATGTCTTGCACGAGAAGCAAGCCTTTCTGAAATATGCGAGATAATGGAGCACAAAAACAAGAACCTCGCAATCGAAACGTTTGTTCACGGAGCAATGTGTATGGCGTATTCCGGCAGATGTATGCTTTCGGACTATCTTACAGGACGGTCTGCAAACCGCGGAAACTGTGCCCAGCCCTGCCGTTGGAGCTACGCCCTTATGGAGGAAAAGCGCCCGGGCGAGTATTTCCCAGTTGAAGAGGATGGCAAGAGCACACATATCTTCAATTCAAAGGATATGTGTATGATAGAATACATTCCGGAGCTTATGCAGGCAGGAATAGACAGCTTCAAAATTGAAGGCAGAGTGAAATCTTCATATTATTGTGCTGCTGTAACGAATGCATACAGACTTGCGATTGATGAATATGTAAAAAACCCTGACACCTGGCAGCGCGACGGCTTCTGGACCGTTGAAGCGGACAAGGTCAGCCACCGTCAGTATTGTACGGGATTCTATTTTGGCGAAAAGAATATTCAGAGAGCCGAAACTTCAAACTATATCCGGACATGGGATGTTGTCGCAACGGTTATAGAATGTGATGACGAAGGAAATGCTGTAATCGAACAAAAGAATAAGTTTGTCCGCGGAGTTGAATATGAGCTTATGCAGCCAAAAGCCCAGCCGCAGAAGGTGGTTTTTGAAAAAATGCTGACTCTTGACGGCAAGGAAATAGAATCTGCCGGTCAGGCGAAAATCAGAGTTAAGGTGAAGCTTCCGTGCAAAACCCCGGTTGGTGCATTTTTAAGACGTGAAGGGAGCCGCTTCAATGAACCGTAAGCTCTGCCATATTGCGGATGAAAAAGACGACGGCAAAAAGCTTTCCGAGATTCTCAAACGTCGTTTTGGCGTTTCTGAAATGCTTCTTCGACGAATGAAGCGCATTGAAAACGGAATACTTTTAAACGGTAAAAGCGTGTATACCATTGATATTGCGCATACGGGTGACATAATTGAGGTAATAATTGAACCCGAGGAGCGCGGCTCGGACAGCGTTGTGCCGACGGAAGGCGAGCTTGATATCCTTTTTGAAAATGAAGATATTCTTATCCTCAACAAGCCGGCAACACTTGCGGTACATCCGTCTCACGGCCATTTTTACACTTCTCTCGGGAATATCGTTATGTGGTATTATACAAGCCGCGGGGAAAAGTTTGTTTTCAGACCGATAAACAGACTTGACCGCGGTGTTTCCGGCGTTATGGCAGTCGCAAAAAATGCGTATTCTCACACCTTCGCCACACGTCTCCTGCACAGCGGTGAGTTCTACCGCGAATATCTTGCGGTGGTTGAAGGCAGACCTCCGGAAGTCAGCGGTGAAATATGTGCGCCGATAGGACGCCGCGACGGCTCGGTTATCGAAAGAGAAGTACGTGCTGACGGAGATTATGCGCTCACCAAATATGAACTTCTCGAAACGCGCGGAGAAATGAGCCTTATCCGCGTTATGCCGATGACCGGAAGAACGCATCAGATAAGAGTGCATATGGCGCATATCGGATGCCCGCTTGTTGGTGACTTTTTGTACGGGAAGGAACACCCCGGGCTTTCAGGAAGATGCGCTCTGCATTCTCATCGCCTGCATATGCGCCTGCCGTTCGGGCAGGGGGAAGCGGATATCACCTGCGAGCTTCCGGACGATTTGAAGAAGATATTTTATAAATAGAATTTTGGATTTATATATGTCTTTTTCCGTTTTTTTATGTCTTTTTTTATCATTTGTCACTTCATTTCTTGTGGATTTTCACCCGTTGTGATACAATTTAAGCACCTTGTGTTTGAATGGAGGATCTTTAAAATGATAATAGATGATCACAACCACCCCGACTGGTGCGGACATGACCTTGACAAATACCTTGCAAATATGGACAAAAACAATATCGACGTCACATGGCTGCTATCGTGGGAAGCACCCATAGACGAGTATGACCCGGCATACAACAAGCGCACACCCATAACCTACAGTCCGTGGGGACCGATTCCGTTTGAGCGGTGCTTAAGCTATAAGGAGCGCGCACCGGAACGTTTTGTTCTCGGCTATGCACCGGATCCGCGCCGGCCGGATGCTATCGACCGTCTCAATGCCGCTGTTGATATGTATGATGTGAAAATTTACGGTGAGCTTAAGGTACGTATGATGCTTGACAATCCCGACGCAATCCGTATGTACCGTTACTGCGGAGAGCGCGGGCTTCCCGTTTTGGTTCATATTGATTATGAATTTCAGAGACCGTACGATTATCCCCGCCCGAACTACTGGTACGGCGGAGGTATAGACGCCTTCGAGCGCGCAATTGCAAAATGCCCGGAAACAATCTTTTTAGGGCATGCTCCCGGCTTCTGGTCTCACATCTCAGGTGATGACCTCTACGACAAAAATCCATACCCAAAGGGAAAAGTTCAGCCCGGAGGCAAGCTTATTGAGATGCTTCGCAAATATCCGAATCTTTACTGTGACCTTTCTGCAGGTAGCGGATGCAATGCACTTTCGCGTGATCCTGAATTTGCAATCAGCTTCCTTACGGAATTTCAGGACCGCATTCTCTATGGCCGTGACTATTTTGACAACATTCATCAGGAATTTTTGAACTCAATTGCAGACAAGCTCCCTGCAGGTGTTCTTGATAAAATTTATTCCGGCAATGCTCTGAAGCTTGTTCCGCTGGATTGATTAAGCAAAAATCGCACCTTTGTCGGTAGGCAAAAGTGCGTTTTTTTGTTGGCAAGGCAGAACAATAATGATGCAGTTTAGTTTTTAATGAAATATCTCACTTCGTTTGATATGAAATAATCCTGACGGATTATGAAATATTTTCTTTCATAAAAATGTGAAATAAAATTTGCCTCTTCATATTGCGTAGCAATATTTCATACACGAAGTGTATTTCATAGCGGAGCTATTTCACTTGCCGCAGGCAAATTTCATTGAAAAAGCGACTTGTTTCGACAAGTCGCTTTTTCTGGTGCGTCCGACAGGAGTCGAACCTGCGGCCTTCAGAGTCGGAGTCTGACGCTCTATCCAACTGAGCTACGGGCGCACAAATATCACTTTAACAGTATACCAAATTTTGTGCTTTTTGTAAAGGTTAAATTTTCGTATAAATCCGTTTTTATGTGACAAAATAACTGTCGCAGAGGTGATTGATAATGAATATGTCTAAAAAGGAATATGCAGAATACGTGAAAAATCTTGAACCTGCATCTCCGCATCTTAAAAATTTTATAAAAGCATTTCTCATCGGCGGCGCAATATGTATTCTGGGACAAATACTTTTAAATATGTATATGTCCTTCGGATTGGATCGCGACAATGCATCTGCGGCCGTTTCAATAACGCTGATCGGTCTTTCCGCGCTTCTTACAGGCTTTGGTATATATGATAAAATCGCAAAACACGCAGGCGCAGGTACGCTCGTTCCGATAACAGGCTTTGCAAACTCCATTGTCTCCGAAGCGCTCGAATTCAAAAGCGAAGGATATATTCTCGGTATGTGTGCAAATATGTTCAAGCTCGCAGGACCGGTTCTTGTTATGGGCATATCGGCAAGCATTTTTTACGGAATCATTCTTCTGTTCTTATAGGTGGATATAATGAAGGGAAAAGAAACTGTATTTTTTAAAAACGCACCCAAAATTCTCGGCACGGGATGCATTGTCGGAAAAAATGAGAGCGACGGTCCGCTCGCCGAATACTTTGACGAGCGTATTACCGACGGACGCTACGGCGAAAAGACGTGGGAGCAGGCAGAGAGCAAATTTCATAACACAGCACTGGAATTTGCTTTAAAAAAAGCCGGCATCACAGCAAATGAATTAGGATGCATTCTCGGCGGTGACCTTCTCAACCAATGTGTGGCGGCAAGCTTTGCATGGCGCGATTCCGGAATACCTTTCATCGGACTTTACGGCGCATGCTCAACCTTTGTCGAAGGCCTCGCTCTTGTAGGACAGTTTGTGGATGCCTCAAGCTTCCCTACCGCAGCGGTCAGCGTTTCCTCACATTTTTGCACGGCAGAGCGGCAGTATCGCAACCCTCTCGCTTACGGTGGTCAGCGACCGCCTACGGCACAGCGTACCGTGACGGGTGCCGGCTGTGCAATTGTCGGGAAAACCGACAAGGATGCTCCCGAAATAAAGTGTGCAACCTTCGGCTGCGTTACGGACTCCGGAATATCGGATGCAAACAATATGGGCGCGGCAATGGCACCTGCCGCATATGAAACTCTTTCCACGCATTTTAAAAACACAAACACCGTACCGTCTGATTACGACCTTATTGCAACGGGCGACCTCGGTGAAGTGGGGCGAAAAATACTCATTGATCTTCTCTCCCGCGACGGGATAAGCTTAGGAGATGAATATATAGACTGCGGATGCGAAATGTTTGATATAAAGAGACAGGATATGCACTCCGGTGCATCCGGTTGCGCGTGTGCCGCAACTGTTTTTTCCGGATATATTATGCATGGACTTTTAAAAAAAAGATGGAAAAAAATTCTGCTTGCCGGAACGGGTTCTCTTCAGTCTCCGCTGACGGTTCAGCAAAAAGAAACAATCCCGGGCGTTTGCCACGCCGTTGTGATAGAGGTGTAAACATTATGGAGTTTTTACGCGCGTTTTTGGTCGGCGGTCTTTTATGCGGAATAGGGCAGATTTTAATTGACCGCACAAAGCTCACCCCCGCACGTATTCTCACAGGCTACGTTGTTACAGGTGTTATTCTGTCTGCCATAGGATTATACGGTCCCATTGCGGATTTTGCAGGCGCCGGCGCAAGCGTTCCTCTTACCGGTTTCGGGCATCTTCTCGCAAAAGGTGTAAAGAAAGCGGTCGATGCAGAAGGGTTTATCGGTGTTTTTAAAGGCGGTATTACGGCATCCGCTGCCGGAATATCGGCATCGGTTCTGTTCGGGCTTCTTGTTTCCGTGATATTCAAAACACACGAGAAGTAAAGATTCTTCCCTCTTATGAAGTCGAAGAACGCACGGCAAAAGCCGTGCGTTCTTCTTTGAGGAAACACTATCTAACACGAGAGTAAGCTGATTAAAGCAGTCTGCAA
>JAFQVE010000280.1 GCA_017408185.1 Oscillospiraceae bacterium
AATCATATAAAAACAGTCAAAAATCGTTAAAGATGGGTCAATCGTATGAGATTTTTGAAAAATAATGTGATATGATAAAAATAAAGTTAAAATCGGGAGGTATTCAGTAATGAAAAAATTCTTAAAGAAAGCAACATCCCTTGTTGTTGCTTTTGCGATTGTCGCGGCATTCATCCCTGTATCGGGACTCAATGCATCCGCAGCAGAGGTTGGAGATACGGTTACGTTTGATATGACGATTACTGCGTGTCAGTTGGGAACTGAAGGCGTGGACTGGCAGCCAAATACCAGTGATAAAAATCGTCCCCATCCCAGGTCTTTGACAAACTATGTTGATGGCACAACGTCCAGAAATTGGAAGTATTATGCCGATAATGTAATAAACGGAACTAACTCGGAAATTGCATTTTCAGCAAGTGTTGGTATATACTTTGACGGCAACAAACAGAATGCATGGGTGGCATTGAAGGTCAGAGGCGTTGATGCAGGAAGCTATGATTTGGCACTTTTAAATGTCACAAGCAATTATAAAGGTTGTATTTATGACGTGTATATTCTTGATGATGACATATATGGAAACGCTACGGGTGATGAGATAACATCAGCTCTCGATAATAACTCAGTCGGTGTTACAAAGGTCGGACGGCAGGATGTTTATCAGAACACAGTAGAAAAGATTGATTTCGGAACAGCCAACATAAAGAAGACAAAGAGTGGCGATGTTATGGTTGTTGTCCGTGCTGTTGAAAAGTCTACTCAAGAAAAAGTGACAGGCAACACTAACCCTTCTGCTTACTTTATCAATTTAAAAGGTCTCACCTTCACCTACACAGGCGGACTTCCTGCACAGAATGAGGAGACCTTCGGTTCTTCCGCAGCTTTCTTTGAAAAGACAGAGAACGGCGATTGCAACGTATATCTCGTTTCTGCAATTGACTCTCTTGACTACATAAACGCAGGCTTTAAGGTAGCCGTTGACGGAGGAGCTTCCGAAACCATTATGACAGAGACGGTTTATCAGAAGATAACCGTTGACGGAGAAGAATATGATGCAACTGATTTCGGACTTTCGGACGGATATCTCTTCGTTGCAAAGAAAACTCTTGCAGCCTTTACAGGTCAGGATATTGACTTTAAGCCCTTTGCAACGGCGGCAAGCGGAGAGGTTGCAGGCTCAACCTACTGTGCAACACTTTCGGGAGGTAATGAATAATGAAAAATTATGTTGAACCGAAGCTTGAAGTTATAGACCTTCAGAAGGAAGATGTTATAACAACCTCGGGTAGCTTCTCAAGTCTTTTTAAAGACTCGGGGTCATATTCCTCGGACAGAGGCATGACACTTACAAGCTATAGAATTGACTAATCAATGAAACGGGCGATATGATAATGTGCACGTATCATATCGCCCTATTTTTAACCAATTTCGGGGAGAAACAGAGATGTCGATTGAAAAAATGAGGGCGAGAATTGATAACATAAATTCTGCCATGGAGTCAAACAAAGCATATTATAAAAGAATAAGAATCCGTGATTACATTTACGGTCAGGCGATTTACAACCTGGGTGATTATCCTGCAAGGGTATATCCCGATGTAACGGACTATGACCGTGAGCTTGTATCAAGTCTTGCAAAGTCGGGGGTGGGGCTTATTCAGCTTCACGAGGACTGGAATGACAATTGCAGACTTTACGGTGCAGACAAGTTTTCCTCCTCCGATCCTTCGGGACTCCGGAATTTTGTGGAGCTCTGCCACAGCCATAACATAAAGGTAATTCCTTATGTTTCTTCGGGATATATGGACGAGCGTGACCCGGATTTTCGTGAAGAATATTCTCCAAACAAGGACGACAGACTGAAATCACTTTATTATAACTACAGAAAGTGCGACCTCGGTCATCCCGGCTGGAGAAATTACATAATCGAAAAGACAAAAAAGGTTATGGATGACTACGGCTTTGACGGAATCTATAATGACTGGGGATACTCAAATTTTGACTTCTCTCTCGGTATGTGCGTGATTCCCGAAGGTGCATATGACCCGGAGCTTGAAGATGCCCTGGGCGAGATTTACAGCGAGGTAAAGCGCCGCAGAGGCGTATATAAGCTTCATTGCGACAGAAACAATGCACCACCCTGCAAGGACAGAGTTTATGATTACCTCTGGATAGGTGAAGGTGTTGCAGATTCCGTGCCGGGCAAGGGAAAGGAGCACCTTCCCTATATGGTGCCCTGTGTGGATGCGAATTTCAATAAAGAAATGACCCATGAAACATATTTCGCATATACCATTCCATTCCTGCAGTTTCCGCTTATGAAAACGGGACGTGTCATAAAAGGAGAAAACCTGAATCTTCACGGTGTCATATACTTCGGAGGAAGTGAAGAAAGGTTTTACCGTGAGGTATATGAATGGAACCTTAAAAATCCCAACGGACCATTTGTTCACAGTCTTTGGTCAACCATTCCCGAGGATACAAATGAAATTCCCGTGTGGGAAAAATATTCAAAGCTCTATAAGCCTATGGTAGAGGAAAACAGCGTTGTGTATATGGAGCTTTCCGAGTGTAGTGAGATTCTCTCACCAATCGGAGGAAGAATTGTGGCTTCAATGTTTGTAAACGAGGAAAAATACCTTGTTGTTTCAAACCTTACGGAAAAGCCCTATGAGCTTCGGCTTAAGAATAAATGGAAAAACAGAGAAAACGGATTTGTTTCCGACTGCTTCACGGTAGAAAGCGGAAAAATCCTGTTTCTTGTGATATAAAAAAGCAAAGGAGAAGAGAATATGAGGAAGATAAGCTTAAAAAGAGTATTGTCGTTTGTTCTTGCATTGTCTCTCGTTGTGGGAATGTTACCGCAATTTGAGAATGCTTTTGCGGCAGATGACGGTGTTGTGAGTTTTAGCTTCACAAAAACCGTTGCACAATACGGTGAGGAGAAAACGGATTGGAGCTACTGGACAACAGCTGATGGTGTGGCTAAAGATAATACATATGTCAATACTCGTTCATTGACAGAGTATTATAATGACGGAATAAAGGTTCGTAATTGGAAATATTTTGATGATACGATGCATAACAAGGCGAACGCTTCAAAAGCAGGTGGATATCTTTATACTGCATCGTCTACATACGCTCAGGGGCATTCCACGAACTGGAATAACTGGATTGCTTTTAAAGTAAAGGGACTTGCCACCGGAACGTATACTGTGAAAATGACTGCTGCTGATAATCGTGGTTGTGTGATCGGTATGTATATTCTTGATAACAGCGTTTATGGCAATGCAGATACCGCCACAATTACCGAGGCAACGGATGATACTTTGGGAAATGGTGTCACAAAGCTTAACGAGGTTGACCTCTGGGGAAATGCAAGCAACAACCTTACATATGATTTCGGCAATGTGAACCTTGAAGGAAATACAGAAACTGAATATATCGTTCTCTTTAAAATGGAAAGAGCCGGAGAACTTGCAAACGGTGAGACAAGTTCGGCGACAAAGAGCGAAGCAAGGCTTCATTTCAATACCCTTACTTTTGAAAAAATTGAAGCGTTAAAAGAAATTACGGCAACAAATATAAATGCAGTTGTCGGAGAGGAGATCAAGCCGGAGGGAAATCTTTCGTGGATCGGAACTTCGGGAGATGCCTGTGGTGGCGAAAAAGTAATTGAAAAAATTGAGCTCGTGGATAATGATGTCGGCGCAGTACTTGAAGGAAGTGACGGGAACTTTTACGCAGTAGCACCCGGCGAGGCAACAATAAAAGTAACAGGAAAGCTTCAGTCCGGTGAGGGTGGAAGCAAGAGTGTGGAAATTAAGGTGACCGTATCAGATAACGACAGAATTTTTGGAGGAAATATTCTTCACTTCGATTTTTCATCAACTGAAATACTGAAAAAGGAAGCTGGTGTTGCGGAATTTGAGTATGCAAATGCCGGCAAAACCGCAATTTTTTCAGACTCTCTTGACTATTATTTCAAGTCAGAGGACGGAGCTTATGCCCGTAACTGGAAATATTTTGACCGGACTCTTCCCAACAGACCGTGGACAACCGGTGCAAACGGCACGTATTTCGATGGAGGAAGCTATGGTAACTGGGCTGCATTCAAGGTGATGGGAATTCCCGGTGGTGCATACAACGTAGCTTTAAACAAGCCGGCAAACAATGCAAAGGGATGCGTGTGGAGTTTGTACGTCCTTGACGGTACACTCTATGGCATGGCAGATGCAGAAGCAATAACCGCAGCACTCGATACAATGTCGGAGGGTGTACAGAAGGTAGGCGAGGTTGACACATACGCAAGCCTTGAGAGTGAGCTTGTATTCGGGGTTGCGGATTTTGAAGGAAATGAAGATACCGAACACATTCTCGTTTTCCGTGCAGTACGTGAGGGAATTGTAGACGAGGGAGAAACAAAGCCATCAAACAACTCAGGCAGGTTTATCTCTATAACGGGAATTACCCTTGATGGAACTTATGTCGAGAGTGTTGATACAACTATTGAATATACGCAACTTGGA
The DNA here is from genome assembly GCA_017408185.1 of Oscillospiraceae bacterium. The sequence goes on from JAFQVE010000280.1 coordinate 4,526, forward strand.
GTAGGCGAGGAGACAAAGGTAATCTCTACAACCGGAAAGAAAAACAGCGGTGAGATTATCTCTGATATGTCAGAGGTCGGATATGTCAATTACGAGATAGTTCAAGGAAACGAAGTTGCGGAAATAGGCAAGGACGGAAAGAGCATTATCACGAAAAAACAAGGCATTGCCGTTATTGAGACAACTGTAATTGCTGATGGATTGATTATAACCGATAGAGATACCATTGAGGTTGATGAAAAATTCAGCATTGAGAGTGTTTACGTAAAGGGTGTGAAAACTGCATATCTCGGAAAGCGTTTCCGCCTTGTTCCCGTTATAAAAATGGGTGACGGAAGTGAAGTTGTTCCTGCGGATGCTGTGATAAGCTATATAGTTGATGATGCCGATGCAGGTATAGTTTCAGCCGACGGCGATGTGCTTGTTGCAGGAAATATTGTGGGAGAAGCTGATGTGCGCATCAGCGTACAAAGTCGCGGCAAGTCGGCTGAAAGCGATAAGTTTACCGTCAAAGTAACAGATGAAATTGAACCCCTTTCGGGGGAATTGCTTGAGCTTTTGCTTGCAGAGCTTGCTTTTGAAGGCAAAGAGGATGAATGCAAGGCGATCAAATTCAATGTTCCCGAAAAGGGCAGATACCAGCTTACGCTTTCCGCTGAGTTTGGCAAAAATTCAGGCATTGTTGATTTATATGCAATTCCATACAGCGAGGATGCCATGAAGAATCCCGAAAGATATCTTTTCGGTGCGTATAAGCTTGATGAAGCTGATTTGTTCAATACAACTACCGCAACTGAAGAAATTATGCTTGAGGATGCAGTTTTTGATGAAGCGGGAGAGTATTTGCTTGTAGCGAATATTGCAGGTAAAAACAGTTCGGGCGGAGGCTATGCCGCAAAGCTTCAAAAGCTTGTCCTCGACGGTGTGTCGGTTATTTCAAACGTTGTTACAGAGGTATACTCACCTCGCCTCGGTCCGGGAGAAGAAACAGAGCTTAATATTTTTGCACACCTTTCAAACGGAACCTTGATTACGATGGATGAGGCAAGCATTGCTTTTGAATATAACGAGGAAGAAATTACGGCAGATGCTGAAAAGCTCACGGTAAAAGCAAGTGAAGAATACACAGAACCGAAAAGCTGTGAGTTTACCGTAACGGTCACATACAAAGGTCATAGCGCACAAACAATTGCGGCTGTTAAGGTTGACGAGCTGTATGGCGTAAACCCGAACAAAACCGCACTTCTGTATGGCGATGATGTGGTGTCTGTCGGAAACAATCTGAACCTTAAGCCTGCGCTTGAACTTAACAATCAGTCTGTAGTTGAGACAATAGGCTGTGAGGTTGAGTATGTTGTCGAGAATAACGAAGAAGGCGTACTCTCGCTTCTTGAAAACAACACGGTTGTGAAGGCAGTAAAAGCCGGTGAAGCAACTGTTTATGCAAAGGTTGTTTTCCGAGGAAGGGAATATACAACCGAAAAGAAGGTGATCACGGTTGTGGCGGATGCACTTTCTTCTGCAAACATAGACATAAACTTCACCAAGGGCGGACACGCAGGTGACGGCTTTACAACTGTGGATACTGTTTTGGGCTACACCTCCGGCAGAAACTGGGTGTATGATTCCGTTGCGGGAAAAAGCACGGTCTATTCAATGAGTATGAATGATACTTACGCTCAGATAGTATTTGATCCGACAGTCGAGAATAAATATCTTGCACTTCGCCTGAAGGTGCCGAGTGCGGGTGTATATAACATAACTGCATTTTCAAATTGGTGCAGAAAGCGTGCCGGACGTTGGGATATGTATATATTTCCAGTAACAAATGAAACATCTGCAGACCTTCCGGCGCAGCTTATCGAAAAAAACTTCGTCGGCTATATGGACTTCTATAAAGATTCCAACGGTGAACCCGGTGAGATTTTAAATGTAGCTGAAAACTATGCATTCACAGGCGGCGGAGAATATTACGTTGTGCTCAGTCTTGCAAACGGAATTTCGGCAGGAAGTGCAGGAATAAGGACTGAACGTGGCGACACCGTTTACCCCACATATATTTCTTTTACAAATGTGAAAGCTATGGATACCGTGACGCTGACTGCAGAAAAACAGACACTTGATATCGGTGAAAATACGGCTGTGGCGATAAAAATGTATAACGGAAGCGGCGATGAGCTTTCCGAATCACCGGAGAGCGTTATATATCGCACAAGCGACAATTCGGTTGCAACAGTTGATATAAACGGCAGAGTTACCGCTATATCCGAAGGCAAAACAACAATACGCGCAATTGTTTCATACGGAGGAGTTATTAAAACAACAAGTGTTGAGATTTCGGTTGAAGACTCATCGGAGATTCTCGGAATAACGCTTTCGGCGGAAAACGAAATCTATATTTACGGAAGCACCCCTCTTTCGGCAGTTGCTCAAATGGAAAGCGAAAATCTTATTGACATTCCGTATGAATATATAGAGTGGACGCTTTCTGATAATACCGTTGCAGAAATATCCGAAGAGGATAAGATGCTTGTGGGCAAAAGCCTCGGCACGGTGACTGTCAGCGCAAAGATCAAAGAAGGATATAAACCCGGTGCCGAAGAGAAGATTATCGAACCCATAACGCTTGAAGTGGTGTGGGATGCAACGATTGATCCTGCAATCTATACCATAGAAGAAAGGGAAAACGTCAAAAAGAATGCAGAACGTTACTCCTGGGTGCGTGATAAAGTTAAATCCACAACCGGAACGGCAGATGACTTTTTGGAAAATTTTGATAAGATATACTCCCTTGCAATCCCTGAAGGTGTTCCGCGTACATATCATGTAGGGCACAAGTATGACCCACAATGCTACAACTGCCGTTACTGCGGCAAAAACCTGGGCTCTATTTACAGTTGGGATACATCCCCTGTTTCAAAACCGTGGAAGATACAGTGCCCGGAATGTAAACGCGTTTTTCCGTCAAACGATTTTGCTTCCTTCTATGAGCTTGGTGTTTCAGAGAATGGCTTGCAATGGAACTATGCAGATGCTTTGCAAAAACACCATGAAATGTTTGTTTGTGAAAGCGTCAAAGCAGGAAATGCTTGTACCTGTGTACGTCCCATCGATTCAGCTCCCGTACCGGGAAGCTCTCAATGGATGGCAAATGACCCGAGAAATGATGCGTGGTATGAGTTCTATGGTTACAACGTAAATGGTGGATATCTGACTAACGACCTTTACAAGGAAATGGATGAAAAGCTCGGCGTTACAGGTTGGGGTGTTGATGACGGCTTCGGTTATCGTCAGCCGTATGTATCAGACCCGAATCTTCCCGGATACGACAAGAGCTATTATGAGGACGAAAACGGCTATGCACGCTATGTTTATGGCTCAAGAATGCATCTGAATGCACCTATTCAGCATATGTATGTCGGATATTATCTGCACGAAGGCGTGTGGTTTGCTGCCGGTGGCGGAGATGCTGCAAAAGAGCTTCGCGACGCACTTACCGCTTTCCGCGATGCCTTCCTGTATACAGGCGAGGCAAAGTACGGACGTGCCGGTGCCATTCTTCTTGATCGCATTGCAGATATCTACCCGGGATTTGACTGGTATCAATGGGCATCGTGGCGTGGAGATTCATACAGAGGAACGATAATTGACCCGGTCTGGGGACATCATCTTGCAGAACTCTTTGCATCCTCCTATGATGCATTTCTTCCGATCTATAATGACAGACAGGTTATAGATACTCTCTCAAACAGAGCACTTTATAAGGCCGATGAGAACGGAAACTATGTATTAGATGAAAATGGTGAAAAAATCCCGACTAACCTTAAAGATACTCCTGGTGCTGTAAGACTCAATGCCGAGGATGGCATCTGTCGTGAGAGTTTCAGGGCTGTCAAAGCAGCTAAGATTGTGGGTAATTTTGGTGTTCGCCATAAGACTGTCATTACGGCAGCTCTTGCTCTTAACAAGATGCCGGAAACCGGTGAAATGCTTGACTGGCTGATGAAATATGGTGAGGAGTATTCTACCGGAGAATATAAGGGGGATATTGAGGGCGGTAATGTTGCGCGAGATCTTATCAACAGAGTTGACCGAGACGGACATGGCGATGAAAACTCACCCCACTATAACTATACCTGGTGGAATAACCTTATGGAACCTGCAGATATGCTTGCCGGCTATGAAAAGCATTCAGCTGTGGACCTTTTTGAGAATCCGAAGTTCCTTAAAATGATTACTGCACAGCTTGAATTAACACTCGGCGGTTACTATACTCCGGCAATCGGAGATACGCTGGCTACGGCAAGTACAGGTTTCTCTGCAGACCTTTCATCCCTTCTTGTTGCGTATAAGCACACGGGAGATCGCAAGCTCGCTCAGATGATATGGCTTATGAATGAACTTCAGAATGACGGCGATATTGAAAAGCTTCGCGGCTCGATCTTTGATGAGGATGCAGAAAAAGCAGTCCGTGATATAGAAGCTGTAATTGATGAAGACGGCATGCTTTCCCTCGACAGCGAAATGAAGACGGGCTGGGGCTTTACGGCACTTCGTGCCGGCGCAAATTATGATTCGGCAAGTGAATCTACAAAAACCGAAAATACACGAGATTTTGCCGTTTATTTTGGTGGAACGAGTGGACATGGACATTTTGGTGCGTTGGATCTTATGATTTCTGCATTCGGGCTGAATTTAGCTCCTGACCTTGGTTATCCGGCAAGAACGGGTAATGATCCAAACAGATATCAATGGGTGACGACTACGATTTCCCATAATACAGTTGTTGTGAATGAAGAACAGCAGATGTCAACAGGAGTTGCAGGAACTCCGCATCACTTTGACGATGTGGGAAAGGTTAAGCTTCTTGATGTAAGTGCAGATGTGTATACAGAGACAAACGAATACCGCAGAGCCGTTATAATGATAGAGGCAAATGATGATGTTTCATATGCGGTTGACTTTTTCCACGTAAACGGCGGAGACGATCATCTCTATAGCTTCCACAGTCAGTCTGATGAGATTGTTTACACCGAGGGATTAGGTGACGTATATTCTTATCCCACATACGCACGTGAGGACGGAACTCTTGTCGGTACATACGCAGGTCCGGATGTGGTATACGGCGATGATCCGGGAGGAAATGCGCCGATTAACGTATATCCACTCGGTTACACATGGCTTAAGAATGTACGGAAATATAATTCTCCCGAAAAGGATTTCGCCGTTGAGTTTAAGGTTAAGGATTGGAGAAAGGTTCTTGACAGCAACAAAGATTTAAGATTGCGTCTTACCATGGTAAATGATGAGCCGATGGAAGAGGTCTCTTTTGTAACCGGCGAAGCTCCGCAGACAGAAGGAAACAAAGAAATCGGAGAGCTTGAATACTTGCTTGTACGCAATGAGGGCAAAAATCTCGACACAACCTTCACCACTGTTTTTGAACCGTATGAAGCAAACAAAAAATATATTGCGGATATTTGCAAGGTGTCAATGAGCCGAGACGAAAATGCACGTCCGGGATTATATGACTCATATTCAGCAGTAAAGGTTACGCATACGAATGGCAGGGTTGACTACGTTATGTATTCAACAAACAATGCAGTTGATTATGTGATAAAAGACGGTGATGTCGAAATCGATTTTCGTGGCTTTGCAGGTGTTATCACTATTGGAAAGGATAAAGACGGAAAGAATGAAGTTGTATACTCATATCTCAACGACGGTGAAGTTTTAAAGCTTGCGGAAGAAGCAGAAAGTGAAAATGTAAGACTTCCGGCGTATACCGGTGAGGTTGTAAGCTTCACAACTGACTTTACAACCGAAAACTTTATCACTATTGCATTTGATGAAGGGCAGAATCCTGCACCGGATGATCTTCAGGGAAGATATGTATACATCGACAATTCCGGAGAGGAAAACGGAGTGTACAGGATTGAAAGTGCAAGAGAGGTTGCAGACGGAATAGAAGTTTCTCTTGGAAATGTTTCGCTGATACAGCGATATGTTGATGAGAAGGATATAGAGTCCGGATATGTATATAACATTAAGATCGGAGAAAGCTTCAGAATCCCGGTTTCATACAAGTATGACCTGTCACCGGTTGTTGAGCAGGTAGAGGATGTAACAGCATCGGCAGGAAGCTCAGTTACGATTGCTTTTAATGCAACAAGTCCGAATGGCAAGTCGCTTACATTCGATAAATCAAAGCTTCCTCGTGGAATGAGCATTGATGAGGAAAGTCAGACACTTACCTGGAAGCCTACATCCTCTCAGGTAGGAGAAAATCACGTTGCACTTACTGTCTTTGACGGAGTTCTTGAAACCACAATGCACTTTACAGTCACGGTCTACGGTTCAACCGGCGGAAGCACCGGTGGCGGTGCAGGAGGTGGTGGCGGCACATCCGGCGGAACAACAACTCCCACCGAGCCTTCAACACCCACAACACCGGATGGCGGAGAAACTGAAAATGTTCGCTTCACCGACCTCGGAAATCACGCCTGGGCGGCGGATGCAATAAACGCACTTGCGGATAATGGGATAGTAAAGGGAACAAGTGCAACCACATATTCACCGGCGGCAAATATAACAAGAGCAGACTTTGCGATTCTCTTGGTAAGAGCTTTTGAAAAGGAATCGGACAACACCGAAAACTTCTCCGACGTAAGTGAGTCCGACTACTTCGCGCGTGAGCTTGCAATAGCCCGAAATACGGGACTTGTCGGCGGAATCGGTGATAATAAGTTCGCACCACGTGATAACATCAAGCGATGCGATATGATGCTTATGGTTTACCGTGTCCTTAAATCGACGGACAACCTTGTAGGGGCGGATATTATCCGCCCGGAATATCCGGATTTCGACTCCGTCCCCGATTACGCGAAAGAAGCAGTATCGGCACTTATCTCCGAAGGCCTCGTAAACGGTAAGAACGGAAAAATCGCACCTCATGACTTTACAACAAGAGCAGAGGTGGCAGTTCTTCTTCAGCGCGTTCTTGAATTTGTGGCAGAAAAATAAAACAAATGCGGAGAGAAACACTCTCCGCATTTTGCGAAAGGAAAAACGTATATGAAACTTGTTTTCTGTGCCGATATGGCAGTGACGGGAGCGAATGAGGCTCTCTTTATAAAAGGCGATGTTGAAACGGTAACGGACAAAGGAATACTTGACTATCTCAAAGGGTTTGATTATCGCATAATGAATGTGGAAATGGCACTTACCGACACAAATGAGCCGATTGTCAAGTGCGGCCCAAATATAAAGGCATCAAAGGCGGCAATAAAGGGTGTAAAAGCCTTTGACCCATCCCTTGCACTTCT
>JAFQVE010000281.1 GCA_017408185.1 Oscillospiraceae bacterium
CCCCTGCAACAGGTTTCGCGTCGGCGATGAAATTTTTTCTGTTGTGACCGGAATGGATTTTGACAAATCAAGAATTTTTCTGAGCCACAGAGAGCTTTTGGGCACATGGGAGGAAAATGCCGCACGCTTTGAAGTCGGGCAGACTGTTCGTGGGATAGTGCGCGGAATTGAGGAATACGGCATATTTATAGAGCTCTCCCCCAACCTTTCGGGGCTTGCGGAATTCCGACCGGATGTGAAAACAGGCGACTGCGTATCAGTCTTTATAAAAAGCATTCTTCCCGATAAAATGAAAATCAAACTCATTATTATTGATGTGTTCCGTGAGAAAACGGAACGCCTTATAACCCCCTCGGATTATTTTATCACAAGCGGACATATTGATGAATGGCGATACTCGCCGGAAAAATGCACGAGAAAAGAGATTGTAAGTTTGTTTAAGTGAAAACAACACCCGATGCGGAATTCCGCATCGGGTGCTTGATTGATTCACATCAAAGCGGCGCCCACTCCGCTTTATGATGATAACTTATAGATTTTGAATTACAAGATTAGTTCAATGAACCGGCATCCGTCTTACGACCAAAAACATCGCCGACATTAGCAGCATTAAGATTTCCGCTTACGGTTACGCCTGCGGTACAATTAGTCAAGGTTGCCGGGCCTGCTAAAGTTCCGATGTATTTACCTGCATAATGGCCATTGGCTTCTTCGCTAAAATCAGCCAAAGTTACAGTTCCGGAAAGATCGCAATCTTTTGCTGTCAAGCTACCGCTCAAATGACCAACGAGCATACCGGAGCTTTTTACACCGGTAACTGTTGCATTGACAACATCAACGTTATTAAGAATTGCATTGCCTTCGCAATATCCAACAACGGCAGCAGCATAACCGGTTCCATTTTCTTCAGCAGTTACGTTGACATTTTCAAGAGTCAGATTGGAAACTGTAAGTGTGGAATTCGGATATGCATAGAACATACTTGCCTGACCTGTAGTATTGTCATTCTCACCGGAAACAAGCTTTACATTGGAAATTTTATGACCGTTACCAACAATAGTCAGCTTGTCGCCACGCTGAGCGATAATAGCACTGAATTCTGCATTCTGCATATCGATATCAGCATCAAGAATTATTGTAGCTTCTTCAGCCGTTCCATTGTTACCCGTAAGAGCCTTTGCGCTCATATTAAGCAACTCATCCTTGGTAGAAACAAAGGTAGCATTGCTCAGCACGGTGTTGTTTTCAATTGTGGGCACAGTGTTATCAGTCTCGTAGATGTACAGACCCTGATCTCCTGCCTTGCAATTGATGAAAGTACTATTCTTGATGGTAATATTCATATTCTGAGTATCCTCATCATCAATGCATACGCCGGGCTTCTCGGAAATACCGTTGAAGGTACAACTATCGATCGCGACAGTACCGACTTCACCGGCATACTCATCACAGATTTTCATACTACGTGTACCAGTAAATGTGCAGTTGGTATAAGTGGAGTTGCCGTTGTATACCCATACACCGTATTGGGTGGTAGAAGTGCTGTTCTTATCGTAGTGACCGACGAAAGAGCAACCGCTAAATGTAGCGTTATCACTTACAACCTGAATAGGATCAGCAAAATCCACGTTTACACAATTGAGGCTCTTGCCACCTATTTCAAGGTAGCTAAGTTCCCAAGCGGCTTCGTTATAAGAAACGGAATTGTCAACAATTTTCACATTCTTCAATGTCATAGGAGCTTCGGTATCGCCAAGAGGAGTAACACCGGAGCCGGTTGCAGTAATAGTATTGCCATTACCGTCGATGACTATGGAAGAAGCAGGAGTAATATCGTTTTCGCCGTGGTGTCCATCTGTAGGCCATTCTACATCGCCGTTAAGCTTGATGGTCAGGGGCATATCTGCCTCAGCAGAAGCCATTACCGCAAGAAGGTCATCACCGGCATTGAGTTCAATGTAGGTGCCGAAAGGAGCTTCTTCGTCGTATGTATTATTGAAGCTGTCGAACTCTGCTGCAAGCTGAGTTGCAAGAACTGTTACGTCGATTGTGATGCTACCGTTCTGATACTCGTTGGTTGCTTCTTCCTTCATATGTACTGCAAGAGCGAAGTATTCAACTTCTTCAACATCGGGATTTGTTAAAACTCCGTCAAGTGTACCGTTCTCAGCTGCGAGCAAACCTGTACCTGTCGGCATCGGAGCAACCTGACTGCCGGCAGCAGCCTTAACTGCCTGCCAGTTTGCATATTTATCTGCTTCGTATTCTGCGCCATCGATAATTGCGTATTCAAGTGATCCTGAGAGCGGAATTTCGCCGTCTACAATATCAAGTAAAATATTGTACTTGAGAGCGAGGCTTCCCAAGTTTTTAACACCGAGGTAAACGATTTCCGTTTTACCCGGTTCCCAGTTGATGCCATTGCCGGTTGCTTCAGAGAAGATATCGCCATTGCCGCCTGCAATAGAAACATATTTTCCGTCAGCTTCCTTGTACATCACGAGGTCAACATCAAGATTACCTGCGACGATACGGTTATTCTTACTCGTCACTGTGTCTGTGAACCATGCGAAGGTTGCACCCATGAGCATTGTAAAGCAGAGCAAGAGCGAGAGCATGCTCATAAACAATGCTTTTTTTGTTGCTTTTGAATTTGCCATTTGATTTTTCACCTTTCTTTGTTTTGATTTTGGTTTTGATGGAGTGGAATATGAAAATCCCTCCACCGCCATCCGGCGGTCCCACTCCCTTTAGGCAAGGGAGGCTTACCATCGTTTTTTATATACCCGGCGGGTGTGGGCGCACCGCCGTTATATACGTTCAAATTGATTTTTTAGTGAGCGATGAGGCAGTTTTGATGTTGTATCACATACAACATCAAAGGGATATCCCTTTGATGTTGTATCACATACAACATCAAAGGGATATCCCTTTGCGAAATTTCTGTTTTTTCTGAATTTATATTTAAATAGTATAACATAAAAATTAGTTTTGTCAAGGTGTTTTCCACAATAAGTACTAACATTATTGTTACTATTTGTTGCATTTTTATGAACAACGCAAATGCCGTACAAAGAAAAAAGCGAACCCGAAGCAGTACACAAGTACGCATTCGGGTCCGATATAAGTGATATTTATTGTTTTTATCATATTTTACTTCACAATTTCGGAATAATACTCCGAGTCGCGGTATATACCGCCGGCGGTGGCAAAGAACTTATCAGAAAGCTCATAAATACCGTTTTTCGGTGCGGCAAAGCTTTCATTCCCCATCGGGTGATACGAATAAAGCTTTTCCCAATTGGTGTAGTTCTGTGCGCCGTTAGACTCAACTGCACCGATTTTAATTCCGGGTATCGGTGCAATTCTTGCCGCAACGTTTTTGTTTATCTCGACCATAAGCGGGTTTACCGTGAGGTCCGCGCAGAAGCAGACAACGTTTTTCTTATGCGCCTCGGCAAGAATGCGAAGGCTTTCCGACATAGTTTTTGCAATCGGCTTCAATGCAATAGCGCTGTAACCGAGCGCAATTCGCTCTTCAACGTCATGCACGGAATGCGCAGATTCATCTGCGGCAATCCTGCACGGAAGAGATGAAACATCAAGCTTATTATCCTCTGCAAACGGTTCTTCGAGAAGAACAATTTGAGAAAGCGCACCGATTTCCTTCGCGTAGTCAAGAAAATCCTGCATACGGGCGAGCGAATCGTAGCGTCCGTTTGCGTCGATATAGTAGGCTATTTTCCCGTTTTCGGTAAACTCGGTTGTATACCGCGAGGCAATATCGTGGATTTGTTTCAGGCGTGCTTTGTCCCATGCCAGCATTTTTTCCTGACTTTTATCCCCGTCCGGGTCTGAGCCTATTTTTATTTTCAGAAGGAAAAAGCCTTCTTTGAGAAGTCCGTGGATTTTCTCATCCGAAAGACCATACGTGATAAGCGGAATATTGCATAGCTTAGTATGGCGATACGACAGTGCCGGAGCAAACTCTTCTCCCGCAAGAGAAATGAAATCCTC
>JAFQVE010000036.1 GCA_017408185.1 Oscillospiraceae bacterium
GGCTCAACAATGGGTAGTTCTGTCCCGTTGCTCGTGGATTTCGTTCCACTCGATGACATACCGTTGGTCGCACCGACATATGCCCATTGCTCATTCGGGTTCGTCGAAGCTTCCGGGAAGGATATAAATGCCGGATTTTTCTCCGTTTTGCGTACAACGGCAGTGGTTGTTTCCCCGTCGGTTTCAAAATCTAAAATTGCACGCTCAAACCATGTTTCCGTGCTTGCATCCGATCTTCCGCCTTTCGGGAAGGTGTAGGTAACAGCTGCAATTTCCCTAAGCTCCTCGTCCGGTACGAGAGTCTCCGCCAACACCGACGGAAGCATCGATGCAAGCATTGCAATCACAATAATGAGGGATAATATCTTTTTCACGTTTTTCTCCTCCGTTAATTTTTATTATAGCGGAGAGGGTTCCTCTCCGCTATAGGTATGTTTTGGATGTTAGTTTGCTGTTGTTACAGATACATACTTTGTCTTATAGTTTGCGCCACCATCCAAGGTGTAAATAATATATCCTGTTGCTTCCAGCGCTCCTTCTTCCGGAACAGTGAACTGATGGTGCTTTTCTTTTCTCTGCGAGGTGTATTTCTTTATATCAGCAGTATCTTTACCGAAGATAATACCTGCTTCTACGATGTCATAAGCACCGGCATCATATTCGAGCATATATGCCTTATGGTTTTCGCTGTAATCAAGAATTGCAACCGGAACTTTATCTTCTATTTCTTCTGTTCCTTCAGTGATGTTCGTTGCATCCCATACGTTGAACTTATATGTTTTGCCGTATGCTATGGGTTCTCCATCACGCAGCCATGCAGTTGTTTCGCTATCTTTGTCAAGCTCTACCGGAGCGTCATATGTATCTGCACCAGCTATTGCATTGCCATTGAATGTTACGTTGGAAATTGCCGATGCTTCATACTGCGCAACTGCGTTTGTTGTGCCCGCCTTGAGCTCAGCAAATGTTTCCGGAAGCTTCTCTGTTTCACCTATGAACCAACCTTTGAAAGTTCCAAAACCAATAAGCGTCGGAACTCTCTTTACATCCGTTGCATAAGTTTTTTCCGTTGACTTTCCAAGATATGCGCCGTTCTGATTCCAGAACTCTACAGCTTTTTCATCAGATGCTGTTACAGGTTCATAAACTGCAGTAAGGAATGTATTTGTCCAGACGTTGTAAGTATCGCCGATAGTTATCCACGAGCTTTCGTTCTGAGCATCGTCTTCTGTGTATGCACCGCGCATCCAGCCAATGAATTTATAATTCTGATTATCTGACATATACTGAGTCATATCAACTTCCTGACCGCGGGGAAGGGACTCTACTCTTGTAACTTCTTCTCCCGGGATGTTGGTTGTCACTGCAAAGGAAACTTTTCCTTCTGCAGCTTCATCTTCCGGCTCTCCGAGCTCTTCGGGCTTGGAAAGAGTAATAGACGATACAGGCATACCCCTTTTTTTGCCGTTGGCGTTGTGCAGGAACAGGAAGTATTCTGTGCCGGCCTCAAGGAACAGGTTTTTTTTATTTTTCACTCCACCATCGATCGTGATTAAATCCTGAACCGCGTTAGCATCGCCCATCAGATTCGCCGTACCCATCAGATAATCCGAAGAAATTCCGAGGTTGGCAAAGCTTGTGGCGCTTTCTCGCGTTACATAATATTTCGATGAACTACCTAACAAAGTGCTAAAATTGCCATATGTGGTAGTGGATGTAAGTGTTGTATTAAGCGCTTCGTTTTTCGGAACTATATACACTTCCGTCTCGCTTGAGCCATTTGAAAAAACATATGCACTCAGTCCCGTTATTTCATAATTTGCAGTCGCCGGAACCTTGATTTTAAAGGCAATCCATCCA
>JAFQVE010000282.1 GCA_017408185.1 Oscillospiraceae bacterium
GCCTCGCTTTTTAGTTCACCGCGTGAGTTTACAAGGTCGTTGTTGAACATGCAGATTCTTCCGTCGTCTGTGCCGAAGTACAGATGTCCGTCGTTTGAGTAGAGAACTCTTGCAGGTATGTTTGTCCAGTAGTACCACTCGTACTCAAAGGTGTTTGTCTTGTTAAACGGATATTGCTTTTGTGCCGCATCCGCTACATATGCTACGCCGTTTACACACAGGATGAGATATCCGTTCCACTCACACATGACTGCATCTGAAATGTTATTCTCTTTAAGCAGTTTTTTGTTTATTTTGGTGGAGCGGATATTAAGCGCACGTTCGTTGGAAATATCCTGTGAGCATATTGCGTATACACCGTTTCTCGTAAGATACAACGGATCGTCAAGATAAGAGCATATCGCATGCGGTGAGATAGCCCCGATACCGGAAGTTCCCTGCTTTATCGGAAAGATTACCGACCCGTCAGACAATGTGGAATATGAGCGCATGTAAATTGTTGCATCCTCTCCGTCACTTTTGAGTATGGCCTGCTCGCTTCCGGTTCGCAGATACCCCATTATGCGGCTTGAGTCCATGCCGATTTCGGTGTAGTTGATATCAGGAACAAAGAGAGGATCGTTTACCCCCGAGTACCAGTCGGTGTGAGGAAAATCCGGGTTTCCGGAGAAAAATACTCTGTTTTCAAACACATCAAGCACGGTGCATTTGTTTATGTGTTCCTCATAACCGTCTACCTTGTGGGAGAACTCAATTGAAAAGTTGTCAACTCCGGGGGTGAAGTAATAGTCTGTAAGGCTATCAAAATTGGGAGAGCAGATTACATAGCCGCAGTTATTGTATTGGGAATTCCCGATTTTCAAATTGACCAGAAGATTCGAAGCAGAGATAGACACATCGTTAAAATATTTTCTGTTGACTCCTTCTGCTTCAGCATCTTTGGTTCTGTACTGCTGTGTTCCCCATCCCCCGTTATAGACTACGCTGAACATCTCCTCGCCCGTTGGAATGTATCTCATGGTAACACGTGAGCCGGCTTCAATGGTTGAATCGAGTGCAAAAAGGAGATAGTCCCCTCTTTTTTGAGAGAATGTATTGCGCCTTTTCCCGGATATGAGATTAACAGTTGCGGTTGCCGATACTGTTCCGAGGTAAATATTATTACCGTTGGAGTGCGTGTATGCACCGGATTCCTGCCAGTTCTTGAATACTGAGCTTGAGGAAAGATACATGCGGTCGAGTTGCATGGCTTCACGCCCAATGTGGGTTATGGGAGCGTATACGGCAGAGGATTCAGAAGCTCTTTCGCAAGTATTTCCGTCAAAAACAAGATATTCACTGCCGGTAAGTATGCAGAGCTTCCCTTTAAAGTATTTGCCCATGGAACGGCTGTCGGCAATTCCTTCAATCAGGCAAGAGAACTCTCCGTCTTTGAACTTATACATTTTATCCCCCGAATGTATTAATGTACATTGGCACGAATCCCCGTCAAAACCGTAAATTCCGTTTATACGTCCACCGAGATTGCTCAATGTCCTCCAACCGACGCGTTTCTCAGGGAAGCCGTCTGTATCGGATATGAGGTTTTTCGCATCAGGGGAGTGAATATCATCTACCATGGATGCATCACGTGAAAAATCCACGCCGCGGAAGGTATCGTACTTCTTCGTATAAACAGCATTGGGTGAAGGTGTTATTTTAGAATTTTTAGCCATATGTTGTTATCTCCTTACTCATATCAAATCACCTCGCAAAGACAATGATGCGGTTATCGGTGGTAGGGATATAGGTATTTACAAGCGTTGAAATGAGAATACTCGTGATAGGCTCACTGATAATAGGTGTGCCATAAGTGCCTTTTGTGACTGAGCTCGTGAAACACATTGCAGGTATTATAATGTTTTCATCCGTTTTTGCTATCTCAAAGACCTCGCTTCGTGTGTAAACACCGCCGGCGCTGCCACCGCGCCCCTCGACATCACCTACCTGATAATTGCGATCGCCTATTTTAAGGTAGACACTAAAGCAAAGAAAAATATCACTTCCTGTTAGTGTTCCGCATGAGAATGCGACAAAAAATTCTCTGTAATTGCGCAAGTCATCCGATAATGCTATTGTCTTCGAAAAACTTTGCGTTTCAATGTCAAACGTTTCATCTGCAAGAACCTGCCAATTTAATTTATTTTCCATTTCCTCTAAACCTTTCTCATAACCTTTTTCGTATACGGCACTGACCTTTTCAGCAAACGAGCTCGGCGAAATCGCATCCCCCGTTCCGAGACATATTCTGATGGAGTCTGCTATTGTTTTAAAGTTATTCTGCTGTATGCTCATATCTTTTCCTCCCAGCTGTCAAGAACTGCAGACTGAATTGATGTGTCTACATATTCGGTAGTAGCAAGCCCTGTCAGGTCAACATTTACCTGCTCCGCCGTCACCTTGTGCGGATTTTCGCTGTCTTCCACATGAGCGTTGAACATATCAAGCGTAACAAATGATGTAGCCACGCCGTCCGGCACCTCGCCGCCATCTGCGATATATGCGTCAAGTCTTGCGGCTAAGGCGCTTATTGTCTCCTCAAGCTCTCTTATTCTCTCTCCGTGTGTAAGCATATCGGAAAGAACGGCTTCCGACAGTACGGTATTACCCAGCTTTACGGATTTATCAATATTTACCGAAAAAATATTTGACCTCGCCTCGTCTGATGTTCCGTTGCCTATCTGAAAAACATCCTGTGAGCTGAGCTTGTTATATAA
>JAFQVE010000283.1 GCA_017408185.1 Oscillospiraceae bacterium
AATGTCAATAATAAAAATGCGGCTGAAGGAATTATTTGGCTGGTGCATCGGCTTGTCGGCGGTTATGACGGCACTGGGAAACATCGGCATAGTTCCGGGAGAGAACGGCGCTGTCGGGCTTACAATGTTCTGGGGTATGCTTATATTTACGGCTATCCAGGCGTTTATACTGCGAGAATGCTTTTATGCACTTGAAAACAGATTTGATTATCTGTTTGCGAATATTCTTGCCTATCTTATATTTGCCGCAGTATCTATGCTTGCCCGCCCGCTGCTCGGTGTTGCCGGAATGCTGTTTGATTATCCGGAGCTCGGGAGAATTGTACACACCTGGCTGTTTGGAATATTCAAATTTGCGATGTTCACGAAGGCAGAGCTTCACTGGGCAGTGTCCTCGCTTATAGGTCACGCGCTGATGCTTGTTCTGATATACGTAGCACCCGCAGGCATGAAAATACGATAATATAAAAACTTGAGGAACGGTAAAAAGCCGATAATGCTTCTTACCGTTCCTCTGCATTTGCGTTGCTTTAAGTCAGGCGAAAAAATTTAAAATTTGACGCTGCTGCTTGCGAAAAAACAATTTACAAATTGCAAGATTTATTGTATACTATAATAAAGTATGTTAAAATGAGGAGAGAAAGGGCAATGGGACGTGCTATATGCGTGGCATCCGGCAAGGGCGGAACGGGCAAAACCTCGGTTGCATCGGGGATTGCGTGTTGTCTTGCGGCAATGGACAAGCGCGTTGTTGTGCTTGATGCCGATGTCGGTCTTCGCAACATGGATATAGTTCTCGGCGTTTCCGATTCTGCGCTTTTTGATTTCACCGATGTTATATCGGGGAATGTTTCTCTCGAAAAGGCACTGCTCACCCACCCGCTTGTAGAAAACCTGCGTCTGCTTTCGGCTCCGCTCGGTGAAAAGGCGGGAAGGGACGTAACTCCGAAGCAAATGGCAGAGCTGGTGCACGAAATCAAGCGGATGTGTGATTTTTGTATAATAGATTGCCCGGCAGGTCTTGATTTCGGGTTTAACCTTGCCGCAACAGCCGCAGATTGCGCCATTCTTGTTGCAACAACGGATACCGTCAGCCTGCGTGATGCGCGCCTGACGCGTGAGTCGCTGAAAAAGCGGGGAATAAGTGATATCCGCCTTGTTGTGAACCGCGTGCGCCCGTCTCTTATAAAAAAGCTTGCCGCCGCGAATATTGATGAGGCAATCGACCGTACAAGTACCCGCCTTATCGGAATTATCCCCGAGGACAGAGCAGTTATAGAGGCGGCAAACAAAGGAACTCTTTTGTTTTCTAACCTGCGCGCGCCTGCCGCAAAGGCTTACCGCAACATTGCACGGCGCATTTGCGGGGAGAGCGTTCCGCTTATGAAAATATCAAAAAAGCTGTAAACATCATTCAGAGTATGAGGGTAGAGATATGAACATAGCACTTATTGCACACGACAAAAAGAAAGAACTTATGGTTCAGTTCTGCATAGCATACAAGGGCGTGCTCCAGAAGCATTCTCTCTGCGGCACGGGAACTACGGCAAAGCTTGTTTCCGAGGCTACAGGGCTTGAGGTGCGCCGCTTCCTTTCCGGGGCGCAGGGCGGCGATCAGCAGATTGGTGCGAGAATAGCATATAACGAAATTGATATGATGTTGTTCTTCCGTGATCCGCTGACCGAGCTTCCGCACGAGCCGGCAATAACGTCTATTCTCCGTCTTTGCGATATGCACAACGTTCCTGTTGCAACAAACATTGCAACGGCAGAGGTTCTTATCCACGGTCTTGCGCGCGGCGATATGGATTGGCGCGATATCGTAAATCCCAAGAATGGTGCAGGATCAATTATATAAATAAAGAGGAACTGTAAAAATGAGATATAATCCCCTCAGAGTCAGAAGCTTGAAATAATCGTAGCATTCAAGACTGTTCGGAGGGGTTTTCTGTACCCGTTTTAAACCTGCTGACAGGGGGACAATACGGGACATTCAAGAATCACGTATGTTGGAGAAAATGAGCACAACATGTCATAATTTTCGGAAGGATGTGAAAAGATGTCTTCTATATTGAAAAGAGCGGGAGTTCTCTTTCTTGTATTCTGTATTTGCATAGGCTTTCTTTCGGGAATGCTTTCGCTTTGTGCAAAAATCCCGAATTCCGCAATACGGGAGAATATGATCGAAAGTGCGCTTGCGTATAAGGAACGTGATGCATTTGAAATTCCGGAGAACGGACGGCTTTGCGGTGTTTCGGATAACTTCGCAGATGCGATTTTGCTCGGGGTTGCATGGAATATGGGAGAATACGGTGCCCTTGATACGAAATATAACAGCGGCGGAGAATTCGGCGCAAATGCGGGATTGTATCTTTCTCTTGTAAATGATGCTGAACCTGATACAGATTACAGCCGTTATTGGCACGGAAATGCAGGAATCGCAAGGATTATGCACCTTGTGACGGATGTTGACGGAATGAAAACCGGCGGGTTGATAACAATCCTTTTTCTTGCCATGCTCGTCTGCGTGCTTCTTTTGAAGGCGCAATGCATAAAAACCTGCTCGTGCTTCTTTCTCGCGCTTATTTCCGTTCACATATGGAATGTGCGCCTCTCTCTTGAATATCAGCCGGTTTTTGTTGTGGCGCTTTTAATGTGTATTCTTTTTCTTTTTCTTGAAAAACGGGGAATGTACACGCTCTGTGTGCTTTCGGTAATCGGAGGAGTGTTGACCGCGTTTTTTGATTTTCTCACCTGCGAGACGATTCCGATTCTTTTGCCGCTTGCACTTGTGTTTGCGGTAAGGATTGAAGAAAAAAGAGGAAAAAGCTTTTCTTCGAATATAAAGCTTTTCCTTCTTGCGATAGTCTGCTTTGCTCTTTCATATGCGGGAGCATTTCTCTCCAAATGGGTGCTCGCTTCTCTCGTGACGGGGGAGAATAAATTCATCCTTGCCGCAGCATCTGCAGGGGTGCGCTTCGGCGCTGAGGATAGCGCGGGCTTTCTTTCGGGGATTCCTGCAAACCTGACAGTCCTTTTTGGGGGAAGCGCGAGAATAGAAATAGGGCGTGTTATCCTTGGTGTTGCGATATCCGCTGCTATTCTCTCTTCGGCGTTTTATCTTGTCAAAAAGAATGGATATGACAGAGCGGGGACAGTGACGTTGCTGATTGTCGGTGCGATGGTATTTTTGAGGTATGCCGTTTTGCAAAACCATTCATATCTCCATGAATTTTTCACATACCGTGCGCTTGCGACGACTGTGTTTTCTGTTCTTGCCGCAGTGGCTCTTTCTTCCTGTGCTGATAAAAATGAAGTAAAAAAGAAAAGAAAATGAATCCGGGAACGGAGAAATATTTATGGAACTTACTATACTGATGCCCTGTCTCAATGAAGAAAAAACGATTGCGTTTTGTATAAATGAAGCGAAGGATTACATTCTGAAAACGAAAATCAGTGCTGAAATACTGATTGCCGACAACGAAAGCACCGACGCTTCTGCAGCAATAGCGAAAGATCTCGGCGCGAGAGTTATAAGTGTTCCGGTGCG
>JAFQVE010000284.1 GCA_017408185.1 Oscillospiraceae bacterium
AACGAGGATTGCTGTCGGCTCTCCCGATAATGATACAAGCGGAAAGACACTTGCAGACGTAGATCCGGCGATATCAGATCCGTGGGATTTTCTTGCAGTGCGCTGTATGCACGCGGGTGGATACACCGATTCGGGAATGTGGTACAGAACCGAGAAAAACGTGGCAGACAAAGGGCTTAACGGAATGTCCTTTGAGATAACCGTACCGAAGGACGGAGTTTATGAGCCTACAGTCAGTTTCGACTATGCCGCAAGCGGCTGTGTTGTAAGTGTGTTTATATTCAGCAAGGAGACCGCAGATAATCTCGGGCTGAATATGACAACAAGAAGCGGAATTATTACATCAACACAGACGATGACTCCTGTCGGAACATATGATGCATATAATACAAACGCCAAAAACGTTCAGTTTGATATGGAAGGAAAGGCGACACTTCCGGCGGTAGAATTAAAGGAAGGCAGCAACTATGTTGTGTTTTCGATGACAGCAGTGAGCGAAAACGCAACAGAGCACCCTGTACAGCCGCATATGGAAATTCGCAGTCTTTATATTGAAGAGGTCGAAGAAGAAATCAAAGTTGCTGAGTGTACATATGATTTTAAAACGTATGTGCATAATGTCGGAATTTCAGAAATAGTAAACTATGATAAGACAAAAAACTGGAAATATCACAGTATGTCGGAATCGTTGTTTGAAAAATATCGCAACAATTACAAGTATGCAAGAACAATGAGTCCATATGGACTTCAGCTGCAGACATCAAATGCCGAATGGGTTGCGTTGACGCTTGATGTTCCGGCAAAAGGGAAGTATGTAGTGGATTTTGTCAGCTTCCGGGATCCGACCGGAGGATTGGCTGAAATCTACCTCTCTCCAATTGCGGAAAAAGAAGAAAATCGCATGAATGCGAAGTATAATCTCGGAATTGTCGATTTCAGCCATGCTACAGATTTGGTATACAACTGTATGAACAACCTCAAGGTGATTGAGATTGACCGTGCGGGCGAGTATGTATTGGTTATGAATCCCATACCGGGTGGGGTCACAAACAGATATAATATGGCTCCGACCTCAATGACGCTTACAGCGGTGGAGATTATAGGCGCAAAACTTGTTTTTGATGAGGAATATCTTCGTATAGGTGCATCGGAACATATTGATATGAAGATAACAACAGACATCGAAAGAGACATTGATTCGACGCTTGCGGGAATAACACCGAGTTTTAAGAGCAGTGATGAAGATGTTGTAACGGTATCCGACAACGGCGCACTTCGAGGCATAGGAGTGGGTACGGCTACAATTACCGCAACGGCAGATATGTTTGGAGAAAAGCTTGAAGCAACCGTTGACATCATTGTTAAGGACATCCGCTACAGTCATGCGGAAATGAATCTTGAAGATGGCGAAGCTTTCTTTGTCGGAGGAGAAAAACAGCTTTCCGCAGAAGCTCATTTCAGTGACAATACAATAGCAAAACAAGAGGATATAAGCATAAGGTATGAATCCGACACTCCGTCTGTTGCACAAATCGAAAACGAAAAGCTGAAAGCAGTTTCGGAGGGAACTGCGAACATAACTGCATATGTGTCGTTTTGCGGTGACGAAAAATCCATTACAAGAAGAGTTGAGGTTAAACCGGTCAGACTTGCGTCAATCAGCGCAAAGACCGAAGATACGGTTGTGTCCTCGTTTGATGATGACGGTTCAAGGATAATCGTAACGGGAACAAATAACGACGGAAGCCCGGCAGATATCAGCAATGCTGAGTATACATATGAAAACCTGACCCCGGACGTTGTGTCCGTTGATGAGTTTGGATACGCACACTACGTTTCGCGCGGAGAAGGAAGGATAAAAGTTACGGCGAATGTCGGCGGAGTTGAGTTTGAGTGCATATGTGAGGTTGTTCCGAGTTCTCAAAAAACGGAACCTACAATATACACTTATGAAATGCGAGAACAAGCCCGTGAAAATATTTCAAAGTATGGTTGGGCAAAGGATATCGCGAAGACAGCAAAAAATAATGCCGAACGTTATACGGAAAATATAGAGCTGATGTATGAAATCGTTCCGACAGAGGGTGTCCCTAGAGGATTGTCCATTGCGACGGTTGATGCACCTGCGACGACTATGGCATACAGTTGCCCGTATTGTAAGGTGGACATTCGTAAAGAATATGGACACTATAAATGGGTCGTTGACCCGATAAGAAATCCATGGAAAATACAGTGTCCCGACTGTAAACAGCTTTTCCCGAGTAATGATTTTGAATTGCTGTACAAACGCGGATTGGATGAAAACGGAATCTATAACCGCGAGCTTGCTATAGAAAACAACAGAATTGCGGTCGCAAACGGAGAAAAGGATGCTCTTGTAAACGAGCTTTACAAGAATGTTGACGATACACTCGGCATTTCTCCCGACAAGGTGTCAACGTGGATGGTGGATGACGGATTCGGCTGGTCAGAGATTGACGGAACCTATGGAACAACAACGAGACCAAAGTGGTCACCGATTGCATATTACGCACATGCTGTATGGTATTCAAATGGAAATGATTCGTTCATCTTTGATGCACTTACAGCTCTGCGCGATGCGTATCTTTATACCGGTGAGGAGAAGTACGGCAGAGCAGGAGCGATATTGATTGACAGGGTTGCTGACGTGTATCCGGGCTTTGATTTGTCAAGATTCAGTATAAACTATCTGAATTCAGAGGGCGGACGCAATAACGGCAAAATAGTGGGAAGCATTTGGGAAACGAGAACTGCAGAGCTTTTTGTCAGGGCATATGACGCATTCTATCCTATGTTCGATGACCCACAGGTAATCAGATTCCTTTCCGAAAAAGCAGAAGAAAAAGGGCTTGAAAATCCCAAAAGTACCGGAGATATGATTCGCGAAAACTGCGAAAACGGAATCCTGCGTGAGGTATTTGAAAGCGCAGAGGAAGGTAAAATCTGGGGCAATTTCGGTATGCATCAGTTGACCGTGGCTCTCTGTGCGGTGGCACTTGATACACAACCGGAAACGAATGAAATGCTTGACTGGCTCGGAAAAGAAAGCAAAGCTGCAACAAAGACCGCAAAGGATGAATTTTACGGAAACAGCTTTACTACCTTCACGGGAAATTCCGGCGGCGAGATGCTCGTAAAGTATGTACGTGATGTTGACCGCGACGGATTCGGAAATGAAGTAGGCATAGGCTATAACAGCCTTTGGCTGTCCAATGGCTTTGATGTTGCTGAAGTTTTGTACCGCTATGGAGCGGAAAGTGATTTGAACCTGTTTGAGAATCCGAAGTATGTCAAAATGCTGGATACATTTATCAGGGAAACACTTGGGAACGGATACAGTATTCAACTTGGAGACTCTGGTGCAACTGCAAGTACCTGGCTTGATGTATTGCCGGATGAAACACTTCGCGCATATTATTTGTTGAAAGATCCGAAGCTTGCTCAAAATTATTATTTTGCAGTCAACGGCGATCTTGGTGAAATATATACGGATATATTCACCGACAACGACGGCTTGAAGGAAAGTCTGGAAAGCGACATTGAAAAATACGGTGAATTGAAGCTTGAGAGTGAGAATCTTACGGGCTTCGGGCTTGCAATACTTCGCGGAGGCGAGCTGATAAAGGGCACAAGCTCAGGTGCAGAGCAGCGATACGACACATGGATGTACTATGGAATAACGAATCAATCTCACGCTCATAATGATATGCTTCAGCTTGGCATAGATGCATATGGATTCAACTTTATGCCTGATCTTGGATATCCGGAAGCAACAGGATACGATCCGAATCGTTGGCAATGGGTGAAAAATACACTTTCTCATAACACGGTTTCGGTAAACGGATTGACGCAAAACGGAACAAGCGGTGGAACTCCGATTCACTTTGACGATGCAGGAAGGGTAAAGGTCATTGATGCAAAGGCGGACGGTGTATATGCGGATACAAGCATATACCGCAGAACGGCAGTAACTGTAGCTGAATCCGCCGGCGTTGCATATACGGTAGACTTCTTCCGCGTAAAAGGTGGAGACAAACATACCTACAGCTTCCATACTCAATCGTATATGGGCTACACGACAGACGATTTTACTCTTGCAAAGCAGGCTGACGAAAACGGAGAATATGTCGGAAGCTATGCGGGTGCTGATGTGTATTACGGAGAAGATCCAAACACTCCGAAACCTGCGACAAGCGACTGCGTGACAAAGTACCCGCGCGGATATACCTGGCTTACAAATGTCAACCGCGCAGAAAACCTCACAAGCGGCAGCTTCTCCGTAAACTTTGAGCAAACCGACTTCAACAAGCAGGTTTCAGACTCAAAGGGGCTCAATCTGAAGTTCAGCGCGCTCAACGACTGGACACCGAGCGAGCTCGCGATAACAACAGGCTACGCACCGAGAACATCAAGCAATAAGAACATCCCGGGACTTGACTATATGCTTATTCATCGTGAGGGAAAGAATCTTGACACACTCTTTACTTCTGTTCTTCAACCATATAAGGGAGAAGAGTATATAGAGAGTATGAGCTATGTTGCAGCGAGTGTTAAATCAGGAACTCCG
>JAFQVE010000285.1 GCA_017408185.1 Oscillospiraceae bacterium
AAAAAAACGATACCGCGGTATTTGTAACCACTGTATCGTTTTCTTTTCTCTTTATTCGCCTTTTAAAGAATTAAGCTCGGCAAGAAATGACTGAATATCCTCAAACGAGCGATAAACAGAAACAAAGCGGACATATGCGACCTGATCAATCTCTTTAAGCCTTTTCATTATCATTTCACCGATATGACTGCTGGAAACCTCTTTTTCCATTGTGTTCTGCAAGGTCTGCTCAATCTCATCGGCGACCTCCTCAAGCTTATGAATCGGAACCGGACGCTTAACACACGCACGGAGCATACCGGACATAAGCTTTGATTTGTCAAACAGCTGACGCGAGCCGTCATTTTTTATTACATACAGCGGCATACTCTCGATAACTTCATAGGTAGTGAAGCGCTTTGCACACGCCAGACACTCACGCCGACGTCTGATAGACCCGCCGCCTTCAGCCGGACGGGAATCAAGCACCTTGCTTTCGAGATAGCCGCAAAACGGACATTTCATAATATGACACCTCCAAAGGGATGAATATACCAAAATGACACCTTGGTATATATAGATAATACCATAAAACACCCATATATTTCAAGAGGAAATGCAAAAACGTCACACTTTTGTAACGTTTCTTTTTTCAGAATCATCTGCCAAAAAACAGTGACTGTTAAAAAGCAGAACACTCTTTAACAGCCACGTTAATGCAAATGATATTTACTTCATCATGCTTGCAACTTCTTCAGCGAAGTTGTCTTCACGCTTCTCAAGGCCTTCGCCCTTTTCAAAACGGATGAACTTTACAAGCTTAATCTCGCCGCCGAGCTCTTTTGCAACGTTTGCAACATGCTGAGCAACGGAGATCTTATCGCCCTGAACGTATTCCTGCTCAAGGAGGCAGTTCTCAGCATAGAACTTCTTGATACGTCCCATAACCATCTTCTCAGCAACAGCCTGCGGCTTGCCTTCGTTCATTGCCTGAGCAGTGAGAATTTCCTTTTCCTTTGCAAGAACATTTTCCGGAACTTCGCTGCTTGTAAGCCATGACGGGCTCATAGCAGCAATCTGCATTGCTACGCCGCGACCAAGAGCAGTGATTGCATCGTTACCCTTAATGTTATCGGAAACTTCCATATTGAGAAGAACGCCGATCTTACCGCCCATATGCATATAGGTTACGTTCACGCCGCCTTCGCATACAGCAAAACGACGGATTTTGATGTTTTCACCGATTGTGAGAATCTTATCCTGAAGAGCCTCGGCAACGGTCATATCCGTACCGGCGCACTTGCAAGCGGAAAGAGCCTCAACATCAGCCGGCTTATTTGCAAGAATTGTTTCTGCAACATCTGCAGCGAACTTCTGGAAATCAGCATTCTTTGCAACGAAGTCTGTTTCACTGTTGATTTCAACAACAACACCGGCATCTGCGTTTGCTGTGCCGTAAACCATACCCTCGGCAGCAATTCTGCCTGCCTTCTTTGCAGCAGCGGCAAGGCCCTTCTCACGAAGGAACTCCATTGCCTTTTCCATATCACCGTCGGAAGATGCAAGAGCCTTCTTGCAGTCCATCATACCTGCGCCCGTAGATTCACGAAGCGCTTTAACATCAGCAGCTGTAAAAGCCATAATGTAACACTCCTTATATATTTAAATTATTCCTGCTCTGCAGCTACTGCTTCTTCAGCAGCCTCCGGAGCCTCAGTTGCCTCTACATCTGCAACCTCTTCGCCGGAACGAGCTTCAACTACAGCGTTTGCAATAGTCTGAGAGATAAGCTTAATTGCACGGATAGCATCGTCGTTACCCGGGATGACATAATCAACCTCTTCCGGATCGCAGTTAGTATCAACAATAGCAATAACCGGAATACCGAGCTTGCGTGCTTCAGCAATAGCATTGCGCTCCTTGCGCGGGTCAACGATAAACATTGCGCCCGGGAGCTTGTTCATTTCCTTAACACCGCCGAGATACTTCTCAAGCTTTGCGATTTCAGCCTGAAGCTTAATTACTTCCTTCTTGAGGAGAAGATCGAAGGTGCCGTCTTCCTGCATCTTCTTAAGCTGATTAAGACGCTCAATACGACGACGCATTGTCTTGAAGTTTGTGAGCATACCACCGAGCCAGCGAGCGTTTACATAGTACATACCAACGCGCTCTGCCTCTTCCTTGATTGCTTCCTGAGCCTGCTTCTTCGTACCGACGAAGAGGATGCTCTTTCCTTCTGCAGCGATATCGCGAGCGAAGAAATAAGCTTCTTCAAGCTTCTTAACGGTCTTCTGCAAGTCGATGATGTAGATACCGTTACGCTCCGTGAAGATATACGGAGCCATTTTGGGGTTCCAGCGTCTTGTCTGATGTCCGAAGTGAACACCTGCTTCAAGAAGCTGCTTCATTGAGATTACCTGTGACATTTGAGTTTTCCTCCTTCTGTTTTAACCGCCACACCGATCATTCTTACCCGCCATCCTGCCCTACCGGGCACGACACAGCAGCGCGAAAGTTACGGTGTGTGAGTTTTATGACCGAAATAGTTTATCACATTCCGGAAGATTTTGCAAGTGTTTTTTTCTATTTTTTTCAAAAAACTTTAAAAAATTCATTTTATTTTACGGTTTCTTTTTTTTGCGCATATTTTCTGCCGCCTGTACATGACAAAACAAAAAGCAAAGCAGCTGCACCCGAGAGCAAGAGTATTCCCTCTTTTTCAAACGTGAGAGGATTCAACATAGCAACGGCACCGGTGATATTGAACGACAAATGAAGAAGAATCGGCGGCCACAGGCTTGTACTCCTGATTCGTATTGCGGCAAGAAGTATGCCGAGAACAAAAGTGTAAATTATTTGCACGGTTTCCGTATGCGTTATTGCAAACAGCGCGGCAGTTACAACGGATGCGAAAAACACACCGCAGGCGGCACCGAACATTTTAAGAAGCACTCCGCGGAAAATAAGCTCTTCAACAAACGGCCCCAGAATAACGCATAAAATCAGAACAGCATCAATTTCACCCGTTCCCTGCACTGTATCCGGAATGACGGAATATGTTATGAGATTGAGAACAGCACCAAGAAGCGTTGCCGAAATCACACTGACAAATCTGCCGTAAGACAATCCTGCATAGTTCAGAACACTTTTTCTCCTGATGGCAAAGCTCAGAAACAAAACAAGAATAACAATTATATATGAAACCAAAAGAACGAGCGAGGATTTCCCGGTCACGAGCGCCGATATATATTCAACGAAAGCGTAGGCATCTGCTATCTCACCGATACTCCCGTAATCAAGAGCGGCACGGATACTGTAATATGCCACGACACCAGCCGCCGACAGAACACCGGAAAGAAGATACAGCAAATAAACGTCAACAGCATATAAAAATCTGATAAAATTGTCTTTCACGGAAAAATCACCCTGTTATTTCTTGTTGCAAAGCATTTCGCCTACTTTATAAATATCGCCGGCTCCCATCGTCAGAACAAAATCTCCGTCGCGTACATCTGACTCAAGAGAAGATACAATGGCGTCGAACCCGCTTACACACTCGGCGTTTTGCATAAGCTCACCGATTGCAGCCGATGTTATCCCGATTGTGTTCTTTTCACGTGCCGCATAAATATCCGCAAGAATGACCTTATCTGCAAGAGAAAGCGCCTTGGCAAAGCCTTCTTTGAGCGCCGCGGTCCGTGTATAAGTGTGCGGTTGAAAAACGCAGATTATTCTGCCTTTATGCGCGCGGCGCACAGCATTCAGCGTTGTTTCAACCTCGCTCGGATGATGCGCGTAGTCGTCATATATTTTCGCTCCGTTATATCTTCCCTTATACTCCATACGCCTGCCGACTCCGGTAAACGCCGCAAGAGCTTTGGCAATTATTTCGGGAGTTATTCCCATTCTGAGTGCCGCCGCAGATGCCGCAAGCGCATTTTTAACATTGTGCTCACCCAAAACCGAAAGCCGTATCTTAACAAGCTCCTCACCTTTATATACAAGCGTAAATGACGGAAAACCGTCTGTATATTCAAGATTTCTTGCAGTTACGTCAGCGTTCTCAGACAAGCCGAACGTAACAAAGCTTTTTCCCGAAAGCTTTACTGCAGACATAGCATTTTCATCATCTGCATTTACCACTACAACGCCACCGGGCTTGGTTCCGGAAACGAATTTTGAAAACGACCTGATTATATCGTCAATTCCCGAGAAATAATCAAGATGGTCCTCTTCTACGTTGAGAACTATTGCGACTGTAGGCTTAAAATTGAGGAAAGAATCACAATATTCGCACGCTTCAGCGATAAACAAATCGCCGTCGGAAATGCGAAGCACTCCACCTATTTCACGCATATCCGCGCCGATCATAACCTCCGGATCCCGGTCTGCCGCAAGGGCTATGCAGGTCATCATCGCTGTTGTTGATGTCTTACCATGTGTTCCCGACACGCAAACAACCTCGTGAAAATCCTCCATTATGATTCCCCACGCTTCGGCACGCTCAAGAACAGGAATGCCAAGCTCTCTTGCACGGGATATTTCA
>JAFQVE010000286.1 GCA_017408185.1 Oscillospiraceae bacterium
ATACAGGAAGAGCGGAAGGGATTGCGAATGCAGCTAAGTTCGTTGACTGGATGTATACCGATGAGGCAATGGAGCTTCTTTCATGGGGTAAAGAAGGCGAGACCTATGAGGTGGTGGACGGAAAGAAGAAGTTCATTACAGACGATAAGGGTTCGTCTCCGAATACACTTTACGGATTCCAGCTTTATGGTTCATTCTGCCGTTTGGATCCTGAGGCAGCAAAGGCTGTGCAGTCTGAAGCGACAATTGAGAGTGAAGCGATCGTAGCACAGCATCAGCTGCCGTATTATCCGGTTACATTATGGCTTGACTTCAATGATGAAGAACAAGCAGTAATTGATATGTATTGGTCCGGATTGTACACCACTACCGAGGAAATGCTTGTTAAGTTTATGCTCGGTCAGGAGCCGCTTTCAAACTTTGATAAGTTTGTTGAGACGCTCAAGGAAATGGGTGTTGAAGAAGTTCTCGCCGCATATGAGTCTGCTTATAACAGAGTGAAGTAATTCACAAACCCGCTAATACATACAGGGCGGAAAATTACAGCCCCCCGAAAAAGCCATCGGCTTTTTCGGGGGGCTCTCTATATTGATGTTTACAGATTATAATACTGCTCAAACTCTGCGGGGTGGGGGATGGCAGCCATACGGCGGCATTCCTCACGCTTTGTTTTAATGAAGTTTGCAATAAGCTCCTTCGGGAAAACGCCGCCTGCGGTGAGGTAGTCGTTATCAGCTTCAAGAGCATCAAGTGCCTCATCAAGTGATGTCGGAAGGCTACTCAGCTTTGCCTTTTCCTCTTCGGGGAGAGTGTAGAGGTTTACGTCATACGGTCCCCAGCCGTTTGCGTGCGGGTCGATTTTGTTCTTTATTCCGTCAAGACCTGCCATAAGGATAGCCGCATAGCAGAAATACGGGTTGCAGGTAGCATCCGGGTTGCGGATTTCAAAGCGGCGGAGATTCGGCGTTTTTGCGTATGCCGGGATGCGGATAACCGCACTGCGGTTAGAGGTTGCGTATCCTACCGTTACCGGTGCTTCGAAGCCCGGAACAAGGCGCTTGAAGGAATTTGTGCTCGGGTTTGTTATCGCACAGAGCGATGCAATGTGCTTGAGGAGTCCTCCAATGAAGTAATGCGCGGTTTCGCTGAGGTTTGAATAGCCGTTATCATCGGAGAATACCGGTTCACCATCCTTCATAAGGAGAATATGAACGTGCATACCGTTGCCCGCCTCGCCGTATACGGGCTTGGGCATAAGCGTTGCGGAAAGCCCGTGTTTGAGAGCGGTGTTGCGGATGATATATTTAATCATCATTGTGGCATCTGCCATCTTTGACATTTCGCCGAGCTGTGGCTCGATTTCAAACTGACCTGCCGCACCAACCTCGGGGTGATGATATTTAATCGTGATGCCTGCATCCTGCATGAGCATACACATCTCACTGCGGCATTCGTATGTCGGGTCAAACGGCTTTGCAATGTGGTAGTTCTTCTGCTTTGCAACTACCGTACCCTTGCCGTCGGTTCCGCTGTTCCAGTATGCCTGATTTGCATCAAGCGTCATACCGATGCTGTTGGGAGCAACGTTCCACGCAACATCGTCAAAAAGGTAAAACTCAAATTCCGGAAGGATGAGCATTGTATCGGCAATTCCGCTGTCGCGCATATACTGTTCTGCCGCGAGAACGATGTTTCTCGGGTACTGGGCGAGCGGGCGGTTTTCGGGATTGTCGATAATCATTGCATTACCCGTCATTGAAAGCGTGGGGATTTCGCAGAACGGGTCAATTGTTGCAGTGTCCGGATCGGGGATAAACACCATATCGCTTTTTTCAACAACGGCGTAGCCGTAGTTTGAAGCGTCAAAGCCGATTCCGTTTTTCATTGTTTCTTCGGAGAAGTTCTGTGCGGGAATGGTTACGTGGCGGTACTGACCGTTGATGTCAACCATCTTAAAGTCTACCATTTTGATATCATTGTCGCGGATAAGATTTATGATATCTTTTACTGTTTTTGCCATAGATAAAACACTCCTGTCTTTTTATATCTCTGCCACACTGCAGCAGTTTTTTATTGTGCGGGTACCGTTTCCGGAGCATCTCCGGTTACCGTGACGGAGGCATCAAGCGGGACGATTGCAACGTAGTTATCGCCGGGAACGACCTCAAGCTCATTTCCGTCTGCGGTGTAGAACTTAAAGGGAGCGGAGGAGCTTGCACGCTTCCAAGTAATATCCGTTGCGGTGCCGTTTACAAAGTACGTACCCTTTCCGCTTCCGACAGAATCAAAGCGCAGCCTTCCGGCAGTGTCGCCCTTTATTACATATGAGTTCATACGGAGAATGAATATGTTCTTGAATGCAATCTGCACACCGGAGAGAGCATCAACGTGCGATGTGCCGTACTGACCGATGCGATAAAGTCCGTTTGACTTATCATATGTATATGTACCGGTTTTATATGATGAGAACACTGCGGTGATTTTGGTTGCATCCGTACCTTCATATTCTGCATCGTCGGAGAAATTGAATGCCTTTCCGTAGGAAGAGCCGCGCGTCATACGCACGCCGTCAGCTTCAATGCGTTCCATAATGCGGTCACCGGAGGTGAAAACGCTGTGCTCATAGCCGCTTTGGCGGATTCTGTCCTTGTCGCGCCAGTACATTGCGTTGTAGCGGCCTTCGATGAGGTCGTAGGAGTCCATACCGCGGCTTTTTATCTGGCTGTATGCTTCGGGGCTTCCGCCGATATGTACATAGACGGCATCGACACTCTGTGCAAAATCGAGATAATACGGACGTGCCGAGCGGATTGTTCCGATCTGAGAGATACCGGAAATGTCGTCAAACACGGCAAGAAGCCTTGTTATTCCGCCCTCGGCAAGCGCCTCAAAAACAATTCCGGCTTTCGATATACCGTATTGCGGAAGTGCTTTTTTAATGTTGTTGATCATAACGGCAACGGGACGGCGGTTCTGCGCTTCTTCGTCCTCGACCGGAAGACCGGTAAGCGCACTTTTGTAAAACACGGGAGGTTCGGCTTTTATTTCTTCAAGAGGTTGAACGGGCGTAACGGTATTGTCGTCACTGTTACCGCCGCAGGAGCAGAGCAGAAGCAAAAGTGCAAGCGTGAGGGAAAGAGCAGATAAAAGTTTGTGTTTCATATCGGGAGTCACCTTTCTTTTATAATAATGTAAGTATAACATAAAAGCACGCCGCTTACAAGGGAAAAGGTTCCGTTTTCTGTTATCCGTTTATAATATCAAAAAGCTCGTTTAAGCGGTCGTAGCTTCCGGTAAGATAGAGATAACCCCAAAGCGCTTCAAATGCAGTTGCGGTGTGATATGTTTCCGGAGTCGCGTGTTTTGGAAGCGTATTCACTTTTGCGTTTCTTCCGCGCAAAAAGATATCCCTCTCTTCGTCTGTGAGAAGAGGTATAATTTTTTCTGCGGCTTTTTCCTGTGCCGAGGCAGAAACCGAGAGAACAGTGTTTTTATGAAGCTCTTTTGCCTTTCTTTTTCCGTTTTTGCATAGATTCCCGCGTACCATCAGCTCAAAAACCGCATCTCCTATATGAGCAAGGGCGGTTGAACCCATTTCGAACATTTCATTTTTATCGAGAGTTGTGTGTAAATAATCGCGCATATGCTCCTCCGAAGTTGTTTTTTATTATTTTAATGCAGGATAGGGAAAATGTCAAATAATAAATGTGCCGGATGTTTTATTTTACTTGTGAAAAAAAGGTAAAATAACAATAAAGATTTTGAAAATATCGAAGAAAAGAATTGATAATTTGTGCAAGATGTGGTAATATAACAAATATAATATTTTCAGAGAACAAGGCGGTGAGATTTATGGCACGAGATGCCGTCAATAAAATAGTTGATGCAGAGGAGAGTGCGACTGCCGCGATATCCGAGGCGCGTGAACGCGCAAGAAGGATTGTGGCGGATGCCGAAAAGGAATGCCACGCTTCTCTTTCGGATGCAGAAAAAGCCGCAGAGCAAGAGGCAGCGTCTCTTATCGCAAAGGCAGAGGAGAGTGCGCGTGCAAATGCGGAAAAGATACTTTCTTCTTTTTCCAATG
>JAFQVE010000287.1 GCA_017408185.1 Oscillospiraceae bacterium
AAACGTGCCGCCCGTTTCGGAAATAACGCTGTTATCGGCAATTTCGTATGCATATGTTACCCCGCCGCCGAGCTTTCTGCCGTAAAGGTCGGTAACAATTATTGTGTTCTCTCCGCCGACATATGTATAATCGGTTGTAAAGTATGCGCCTATTACCTCCGGGAAGTTTTCCTCCTGCGGAAGCGGCAAAACGGTAAGAGTCGCCGTCGCGGTCTTTGTAAGCCCGTTTTTCTTTGCCGTCGCGGTTATCGTTGCAGTACCCGCAGTTTTTGCGCGGATAACTCCGTTTGACGTAATAGTTGCAACCCCGGTGTCCGAGCTTTCATATGTAAGCTCATCGGAATTAAGCGTCATCGGCTCGCCCGCTTCATTCTTCACCGTAAGACACGCATTTGCATACGATGCGGGATATATATTCTCTCCCTGTATCGCAAGCTCCATACTTCCGATAAACTCGGGACGTTCGCCGCCCGAAACTGTTATTTCAATTTCTTCTGAAACCGTTACGCCGCCGATCGTTGCCGTTGCGGTTACCGTTGCCGTTCCGTCGCCGACGCCGATAATTGTGCCCTTATCGTCCAGAACACGGACAACCTCCGGCTTATCGCTTTCATATGTTACCGGCGCGGTAATATCAACCGGCTTTGCATTTACAAACTGCTTCAGCGGATTTCCCGTGTTTGAAAAATGCTTTGCCGAAAGCGCGGTTGTCTCGCTTGCCTCAATCTCGGTTTTTCCTGCAGAAAGCGTCATACTGCCGTAGATAACCTCGTGGATTGAAAGCTCCGTTACAAGGATATCTCCGATTTTAGCCGCGCTTATGGATTTTATGATAGGACGCATCAGAACGGTGTTCCCCTGCTCCGCTTCAATAATAACCGGGAAGGTATTGAACATCTGCCAGTCCTGATCCCCGCTTTTTCCATCCCACGGCTTAAGGGTATGCCCACCGATATTTGAGGAAGACACATTCTTTCCGTCATAGGTATAATATTCTGCCGCATTCCACATATCGCCGAGAACCGTTGTTTTCTCAGCAGCCGTCCACCCGGTAAACTCATATATTTTACCGTTTTCAAGCGCAACCATACCGCTGTGTGACGTACCGGTTCTGACCGATTTCGGTGTCTGAAGCTCAATTGAGTTTCTTGTTGCGCCCTCCGGTGCTTCATCAAAGCCGAGTCTTACCGCGTTTACTGCTTCATTTCTTCCCGGAAGGACAACATCTTCATAGCTGTAATCATAAACATAATAAGTTTTCCTGTTTTTATCTAAGTCGGACGGTTCTTTCCGTCTTGTCGCTTCCCAAAAGCTTTCCCCCTGAACAGCATCGGTACCGTCCGAGAAGTAAATTCCGTTTTCAAAATGCCCGTGGTCAACGCCGTTGCGGATAAGAAGATTTTCTCCGACAACCGGGATTTCAAACGTCTTTACAAGCTCACCCTTTGTCGCGGTAACTGTTGTTTTTCCGGGCTTTATCGCCGTAACCAGTCCGTTTGCATCAACGGTTGCAACCGACGTTTCCGAGGACGAAAAGGTGAAGGAGGAATCAGCATCTATGATCTGAACCTTATCTCCCGCATGAATAAAGCTGTACGGGAAGGACGGGTCCGGCTCAAGGCTCGGCACCTCGCCCGGGATCTCTCCGCTTGCATCCTTTACGCCGACAAGCATTTTTTCTTTCAAATCCCCTGCCGATACGGTAAGCACCGCCCAGCCGGGAGCGTTTGCCTTGATGTTCCCGAGCTTATCCACGCTTATGCAGGAATTCGCCGGAACGCTGTACGAAGCAAAACTGTTTACAAGCGCATTTCCGCCGACCTTAACCGATACGGTTGTGGACTCATCCACGTCAAGCTCGTCCTTTGCCAATGTAATAACGGGGTTTGCTTTTACCGGAGTAAGCTTAACCGCTCTGAAAATAACGCCTAACTGCGGATTTTTCTCGTTATCCAAATTAGGTATGTCTATTCCGAAGAAAAGCGGTGTTTTTCCGTCGCTGTAAATAACTTTTCCTGTGTTTTTAATGCCATCGGTCGGAAGCTCTCCGTTGCTGAAGTTCTTATCAATCGCTTCGCTTGCTCCTATATAAGCATCTTCCGTCATATATTTCTTACCGAAATCCGCTTTGTAGTTCGTATGGGTTATATCATTGCTATACTCACTCATATAAAAGCCTATGCCGCTGCGGTTGATGGCTGTGGAGACCAGATAGTAACCCTTCTGCTCCGGAGCATCGAGTGCTAAAGCAAACTCAATACCGTCCGCAAGAATCTCATCGCCTACGATTCCGTCTTTACCGTCATAATCATAACGTTCACGTAAACGGAACGTACTTGTATTAAGCTCAAACATTCTTAAGCTTGGCTCTCTGCTGTCTGTATACCAGCAGGCAAGCGGTTTCCAGCCATGGTCGTTAAAGCCGCCAACCTTGAATACGCCCGGATTTGTGTTAACGTAATCTGTATCGGTCGTATCCGCACCGTTTTTATATCCGTTGCCCGTATTTTTCAGCGTAAAGCCGTACATCACGCTGCCATCGGCTTCCGCCGTCACTGCATTTACCGATATTCCGCTCAACAGCGATACGGACATCGTAAATGCAAGGATTAATGAAATAATCTTTTTCATCAGCTTTCTCCTCTCAAAGGGTTTCTTCCTCTTTTATTATAGCGGAGAGGGGTGACTCTCCGCTATAGGTAAGTTTTTCCTGTTAGTTATGCTCGTAAGAACCGTCGGTGATAAAGGTATGTGCCGTTTCATTTTTCAAAATTGCATAACCCACATATTTTCCCGGCTCATCTGCAACAACAGTGAACTGGTTGTCCTTTGTTGTCATTGCAATCTTGGTTGTTTTGTTGTCGCTGTTCGTGAACATAATTCCCTTTTCAACTGCATCACCGAGACCGATAAACTCTGCCATAACGCCGGTTTCACTGCCGACATCAAAGCTGTCAATGATTATCTTCATCGCTGTGCCGTTGAAGGTGTAATCCTCATATACCGCCGTTACGGTGCAGCTTTCCCACGCACGGAACTTATAGGTGGAATCAATGCTTACGATTTCCGTAGTGTCACCGATTGTCTTCTTCCAGCACTTGAAGTTAGCCTCATCGGAATCGGCTGTGCAGGTGATGAGCGTGCCGTAAGGAACATTTTCTTGTGTGCCCTCACCGCCTTCAACCGTTACGCTAACATTGTCCCTTTCCAAATCGGTATATTCTGCAACCTTGATATTGCCTACGCAATCCTTCCAAGCAATTGCAGTGCCAAGTCCCGGAATTGACGGATATGCGGGCGCAGTGTTGCTCTTTGCAATAAGCTGACCGTCAATGTTGTAATATTCCGGTGTTGTTGTATCTTCGATATCGCCCTCATATACTGCGATGATAAAGTTTGTGCCGTTGTTTTCCGGAACATAGCCCTCAAGCTTTCTCTCGAAGGAAACTATTTTCTTCCTTGTTTCCATACCCTTTGCCCAGTAAAGGAAGTTATCCCCGTCTTTATCTTTTTCCGGTGCTTCAATATCATATGAACCATCTTCGTTCTCATCTGCATTAATAGTCTTTCCGCCTATT
>JAFQVE010000288.1 GCA_017408185.1 Oscillospiraceae bacterium
TCTAAGCCTGTTGGTCAAAGCTATGCGGGAGAACAAAAACGGCAATTCGCTCCGATTTTTCGCCGACGATTTGCCGACGGAATTTTCGGGAGATGTCCTCACAAAGCTTACCACTTCTCTTCCCTCACAGGGAAAATCACAAAGGTTTCGGGAAAATACCCGGTCAAAGGGAAAACCTTAGGGAAAAATAAAAGTGTCAAACGCCAAGACAAGCGACAACAAAACAGTTGCAAGCTCACAAAATTCCCCGATTCCCCGCAAATTTTCCGGGGAGAGCTAAAAATAAAAAAATACCGCAAAAATAAATGCCATCCCCAATCATTTTGGGATGGCAGAATGTAGGTCAAAGAAGCTCCGCTTGTGTTGAACGGAATACAACAATACATTAAAATACCCAAACAAACAGGAGGTGCAATAATGAAAAATTTTGCTATTGAGGTATTGTTGGTAGAGCCGGGAGAGAGACCGCGTAAGGAACTGATCTATAATTCACTCGATGACTTCAAAATCATAGTCATGATATGACTGTATTTCTTCTTCTGTTGTTCCGGGTTCGAAGAAAAGAACATACCCGCCATCGTCATTGTCGATATCCCGATCTTCACCGTAATTATCATCAAGGATTTTGAGGTTCTTAAATATTGCATTTCTTAACCTATCATCCATTGACGGTAGCTTTGACATATCGGCAACGTTACCTAACTTGTATATCATTATTTATACCTCCTATATGACGTAGAATTCTGTAAGCATCTTTACTTCATCGGGATCAATAACGTCGGGAACTGCGAACAGTTTTGAGCAATGTTCAAACATAGGCTCCGAAAGTGATGCCAATTCTCCTTCATCATAGTCTTGTCCACAGACATAGAAGACACCAACGAGGATATCGTTACGAAAACGGCGATTAGGCTCTAATCCTAACAGTTTTCCTTCTTCGTTGCACAGAATGCAGACTTCATCGTTGATATCAATTATCTCGATAAGTCCTACATCGGGAGCTCCGATAGATACTGCCTTCTGAAGCTCGTGTAATTCATTTTTAAGAAAAACGACTTCGGGAGCCTTTCCGGGCTCTACTTTCAATACTTTGATTTCTTTTTCCTTCATGGTAATTAACCTCCAAAAAATATGATATCCGATAGCAGCGACCGCCACTATCGGATTCATATTTATTATATATGTATATATTCTCGGGAAATACGTTTTGCAATACATATTAGAAGGTTGTGGTATTATCGTTTTTGGTGTTAATCGTATTTCCCATACATATCAGGAAAGGGGAAGGATTGCGTTATCATCATCGGTGAGTAGTTCTTCCAATTCTTCACGCGATACGAACATTCTTCCGCCTATCATCTTTACCGATAAGTATCTCTTTGCAAGGCTCCTTATCTTTTTCTTACTCACAGGTAAGTATTCATTTTGTACCTCAGTAATAGTTAGGTATTTTCTTTTAATCTCTTTCTTTTCTATCTCATTCTACCTCCCTTGGGTTGATTTTTCTTTTTTGTTGGCTGATTTGCCGCTTCACTTGAATATACCTTGCCATCGAACAGCCTGAATGTTGTTACTGTCTTACCGTACTGTTTGAGCTCCGGAATCTTTGCTAAGGCTCTGCCGAGCTTCACTGATTCACTTTGCGTTGTTTCATCAGTAGAATAGTATTCCTTAAAGACTTTTGGATTCTTTCCCGGAACAATATTCTCGATTGTTTCTATGATAACCTTGCTGTATAAACGAAGGTCAACATCTGCATGGTTGGTATCAGCTAAACGATATTTACGTCTTGGTGTAGCCACGTAATTCACCCTTTCTAATTTATTGTTGGATTTTGTTTAACGTAAAAATTTATGTCCATTTAATTATTTGTTAGTTATTTTGGGGCAGAAAGGGTGAAGTTGGACAGATTCGGAGATGGTAAGGATAGTGTCGATTATTAAATTGGTGGTATAAAAGAAACAATAGGTGTTCCTTCGTGAACACCTATTGTTTCTCCGTTATTTTATTGTTCGTTTGCGCTTAGAAATCGTTGCCTTCATTTTCGGGATTGTTATCCTTGGGCTCGCTCTTTGCTTTTTCATAATCAATATCTGTTGTGTCAATCTCAAGATCTATCATCATAACGTTCTCACCTCCGTTACTGTTAAGTATAATGTTGAACTCATTGTGTAAGTCCTTGCCATATCTCATCATATGGTTTTTCTGTTGATGATCCTTCAACGATATCCCCACGAATAGGATTAGGTCTGTCTAGGACTATGACTTCACGATCCGCTTCAGCACAAGATTTTATCAGAGTCATAAGCCAAGGGGTATATGTCCAATGTCGCACTCCGACATCCTGAGCGCAAAAGACTACGGTGTCCACCTTTTTTATCCATTCGATAGGCGTCCGAAGCTCAAAATAACCATAAAGATTGACTATTTTTATTCCAGTCTTTGCGTCAACATCGGCGAGTTTTCCATCACCGGCATAGAGATGTCCTCGGACTCCATGCTCCATTCAAAAAAAGAACTCAACATCAGCTCACTTCTCATTGATAATAACATCAATGAGAAGCTTTCCTTTATTATCAATGGCTGTTGTGTTCATCATAAGTGCAATTTTTACCGCGGATTTTCTCACGGAGTTCAGATGTCGCAAGCGTAACTGCACCGTTTTTCCGCTTGTTCATTGTAATTTCTCCATAATTCTTTTGATGAGAACTGCGACTTCTGCTCGTGTTGTAAAGTC
The DNA here is from genome assembly GCA_017408185.1 of Oscillospiraceae bacterium. The sequence goes on from JAFQVE010000288.1 coordinate 2,738, forward strand.
ATTCGGTGCGATTTTTCCGTTCCTTCCGTTTGTAAGACCTTCTGCTACAAGTGCCGATACAGCTTCTTTTGCATAGTCAGAAACCTCTGCAAAGTCCGCATATACAACATCTGTACTTTCAAGCTCAACACCGAGTTTTAAAAGCGCGCGGTATACTATCACCATCATATCCTGACGTGTGATTGTATTACGTGGTGCGTACTTGTTATCACCGATACCATTGACTATTCCCGTGTTACGTGCTATTGCAAGCTCACGTGCGAAATAGTCGGTTTCGAGAACGTCGTCAAAATTCTCACTGTTATCTGATGCAAGTTTAAATGCACGGACAAGAAGTATTGCAAAGTCGGCTCGTGTGATGTTTGCAGCCGGTGAATAGGTATTTTCTGTTGTACCCTTTACAATACCTTTAGCTGCAAGTGAGTTGATGGCGTCCTCTGCCCAGGCGTGAGTACCAAGGTCAACAAATCGGACGTTGTTATCTGAAGTTTCGGGAGTTGAAGGCGTGCCCGGAGTTTCGGGTTTATCGGGGATTACAGGTGTGTCGGGGATTGATGGAGCTGATGTTCCGCCTCCGCCACCTGTGGTTGAACCGTATACCGTTATTGTAAAATACTGAGTGCTTATTCTTCCGAGCTCATCACGGGCATCAATCGCAACAAGATTTGCACCAATCTGACTTGCTGTCGGATTCCATCGGAATTCTCCCGTTTTCTCATCAAAGCTTGCACCTCTGGGAAGTGTTCTTGCAGAATATGTTACATCAGATTCAGCCGTTGCGTGAATCTTTACTGATATACTGCTTCCTGCACTTGCCGTGAGGTCTGCCACTTTGTCAAATACCGGTGCTTCGTTGTTTTCATATGACATTGGAATTGCAAAGGCTTTTCCGGCAGCAACATCATATTCATAACCGAGGCTTTCATTTGAAGCATCAATATACCCTGCAATGGTAGTGATTTCACCGAAGCTGATTCTTCCGTGTGTGGCATCGGTCATTTCTACACCTTTGATCATAAAAGAAGAGTTTCCGGGAGTTTTTCGTTCCATGTTTATCATTCTGTCAACGAGAGCGTCAGCCTCTGTCTGTGTGAGTTTTCTGTCAAATTCCACATCAACCCAGTTATCAAAGGAGAGTTCCTTCTGGAAATCGAGAATTATTCCGCTTACCGATGCATCAACTTCGCTCAGGTTTATATCGTCGGTTCCTATCATATCGCCATCGTTTACATAGCTGTAGATGTTAACTCCGTCGGCATTTATGCTCCATACGCCGACAAAGCCACGGAACTTAAATGTATATCCGGTTTCGGGATCGGTTACGATGTATAATTTTGAATTGTCCTGTGCATAAACGATGTAATCACATCTTCCATCGCAAAGCTCAACCTTTACCGCCGCTGAACGTTTGATTTCGCTTCCTTGCTCATCCGGCTCTATATCAATACGCTTTATTCCGTCATCCTTTATATAGCGTACCTTGTTATATGGCTCGATAACTGTTGTGAAAAGCGTATCGAGATTTTTTCCTTTCCTTCTGACAAGCATATACTCAAGATGATCGATAACCTCATTTTTGGCTATACGGGTCGGCAAGCCGCTTGCGAGAGTTACCTCATCTGCCTCAAAATCATTCACCATAGTCATTCGAAGCCGCATATCCGTGTCGGGGTTTCTTGAATGATTTCTGAAATCTTTTATCTCGTAATCAATATAGAAATTTTCTGCCTTCGGATTATCTGCCCGATGCACGTCGAAAAGCCAGGTATATCCGAGAGGATATTTCAGCATTGCATAAGGTGACGAGGTGTTTGTATATGGATCAGGACCGAAGGGAACACTTGCACCTGCATATGTTCCGCCGATTTGCTCTTCAAACACCAGATTATCGGAAGTCTCCGGATGTGTTTCGCTGTTTGCGTGGAAGGAATACAGATGATCGCTTCCGCCGAGGACACGGAAGAAGTCTATTCCGTAAGAAACCTCGCTGTCATAATCAACCATAACAACTGTTCTTCTGTATTCATCACATTCACCGTATGCCTCGGGTGCTTCAACGTCCATTACTTTCACACGGGTTTCCTTGGCATCAAAGTGCAACGGTTTTTGTGCAACTTCGGTTTTGTTTTGGCTTTGCTCGTTGACTACAACCGTGTTGTGGGAAATTGTCGGAGTAATCCATTGATGACGATTGGGGTCTGTTGCAGACGGAACCTCGGGATAACCTAAATCCGTTGTCATTCCGATTCCGTAAGCATCAATGCCGAGATTCAGCATATCATTATGACTGTGCGAAGCGGCTCCGCCGAAATATATCGTGAAATCACGCATACTGTCGCGTATACCTGTATTTCCCGATACATCATATAACGTTCCGCCGCGAAGTGCCGCAAATCCGAAACCGGTAAGCATCGAGCTCTTGTCGTAGTCATATTCGCCTTCGCTTCTGATTATTCCTTCTATTTCGTCAGCAATGCTTTCTGGATTCTTTGTGAATATATCATAATGAAGCTCTGAAACATCATTATCCTTCAGCATATACAGATGCTGTGCGATTTCTATGTCTCCGGTGTATTTGAATGCCTCAAGAAGAACGTAATCATCGGGCATCGGCGAGAAGTGAACTGCAAATCCGCTGTCGCCTATTGTTGCGAGTCCTCGCTTTACCAGGGTAAGCGGAGCATATGACTTTATCATTCCGACATACTTTGGATTATTAAACAAAGCCATTCCATTATAATCGTCATAATTTGCAAGAGTTGTGGCAATGTCAATGAGCTGTGTTACCCAAAGCAAATTATACTGAGGCGATTCGGTACCCTGACCGTCACGGGTAACTTCGCTTACCAACGCTTCATTCACACCGCCACCGGTGTTGTAGGTACGGTTGTCCGTGTCGCTGTGACCGAACACCCAATCAAGCATTTCGTCTGTTTCGGGAGAACAGTCCAGCGCAACACCGGCAAGAGTCACCGAAAGCTGATGCAGACCGAAATTACCTTGATTCTGTGCCTCAACACTTGCTTTGTATATCTCGCGGCAAACTCCGTCCTCAACACTTTTGCGTATCGTTTCCGGGGTGACATTTCCGTTTGCATCAAATTTATTGTCAATGCCGTACTGATGTGCCTTATCTGAAATATATTTGATCACCTGTGCATCGTCATACATCGGGAATAACATATCATAAGCCCTTGCCATCTCTTCGGTAACATACGTCTCCCAGATGCTTCCTACCGCTTTTCCTTTTGCTATTCCGCCATTTGTATTTGCCAGAGTAGGATAAACACGCAGATCAAGGGAGGGATAAATGTCAGCCACTCTGTCAAGAAGAATAGCACCGACTCTTCCATACTTTTCATCACCTGTGTAGAGATAAGCCTTGGAAAGGCTATTGACAGCACCCATGACAAAGCGTTGATCATTGCTTGAAGCAAACCATGTTGCCATATGGTTATAGTAGGCAACATAGGTATGTACTTCGGGGACACCGTTTGAATAGGTTCTTCCGGTTTTATAGCCTGTAGAATCATCCACGCCCCAGGTCTCTGCACTTTCTCCCGAGGTCAGTTTAACAGGAGATGCATTTGTACCTACTTCCGGGTAAAGTGTGTTTTTAAGATAGCCCGTGCCATAGGTATCTCCGAATAACTCCATATGCGCATCAAGTGCCGTCTGAAGATCAAACTCGCCCTTGTTTTCCTCGGTGCAACCAAGTTTATAGAAGCTTTCAAAGTCATTTGACGGGAAAACACGCTTACAGTCGGGGCATTGAATCTTCCATCTTCTCGAAAGCGGGGAAATAGACCAGGGATAGTTACCGTTGATTGAATAGAGATTTGTTCCGCAATAGCGGCAAAGATAACAATCAGGATCATTCTTGTAGCCTACGATATTTGAACGGGGAATATTCTGACCTGCCACATTTAACCAAAGCTCATCCGTAAGGGAAAGAAATTTATCTGCAGACTGTACTGCGGCATCCCTTTCTTCCTTTGCCCAGGAATATTTGCCGATGTTTTCACGGGCGGCACTTACCATTTCATCCGTGTAGATTGTTCTTGTGGTTTTGCCCTCACGGACAGTAATTATTGCCTCTCCCGTAATTTCAAGTCCGTTCTCACATTGTATGGAAGCAAAAACTCTTGCGCTTCCAACTCCAACAGGTGTGGCAATACCGTTGTCGGAAACTGTGAAAACCTCTTCGTTTTCCGAACTCCAGGAAATCTCACCGGATGGGATTTCTACCGTTTCTGTATTCGAATTGATTCCTTCTGCCGTAAGCGTAATACCGCTGTGCTCAGGGCTCATAACAAAATAAGGTGCTGTAATCTTAAGGGTAACTGCTTTGCCATCCTCCGCTATTGCGTCTTCTTTTAAGACTTTTACGGAAATTTCTTTTGTGCAGGTTTCTCCGTTGTACAGAACCTTTACTGTGACTGTAGTTTCTCCTTCAGAAGAAGCTTTGATCTCGCCGTTTTCAGAAATGGTTGCAATGTCATTATTCTCACTTTCGTAAGTGACGGTCATATAAGGGTCGGGATTGCCGTCAATAGTAAGGGAGCAGGGAACAACTGTTCCGTCTGACATTTCGGCAGAGACATTTACAAAAGAAGAATCTCCCTCGCATATAACAACAGCATCATTTCCAACCGTCAGGCTTTCAATTTCGGGCATTGCTCTTCTGTTTGCAAAACGCAACGTCTTAAGTGTTTGATATGAGTAATTCGTTCCTTTTTCGGTTACGACAAATGTAACTGTGTGCGTGCCTTTGTCCAACTTGATGGTACGAAGTCTTTCGGGCTCTGCATTTACGTCCTTTCCGTAGAAAACATATTTGCCCACATAGATTCCGTCAATATAAATGCTACTCTCAAATGCACTTGCGCGGTCAAACGTACCTGTGAAAATCGGTTGATATACTCCGCTGTAGGGGATATTTACATCTATGGATATCTTATCTCCCACATTGCGTGTATAACCCACAAGACCGTTTGTGTTAAATATTGCCTTCTGCGCAGAAAGAGAGGTTTCTGAAAGATTCAGACACCATCCGTCCTCTTCAATGGTGACTTTTGCAGGTGTTGATTGAGATGCCTTTGTGAAGTTTATTTCAACATCACGCATATCAGTCTCGGCTACAACTATTTCAATTGTGTTAGTTGCCACTTCACCTGAATTTAAGGTTACAATCGCATATATTTCTGCTTTTGCACCGTATTCGTGCCCGAATACTTTTCCGTTTTCATCGACTGTGATTCCTCCCGGAATGTCACAATCAACAACCCATTCAATTTCTGCAGACGAAATATCTGCGGCAAAGCCGTTCTCCGTTGTTCCAGATATCACAAGCTGTTCGTCACGGAGATATCCAACTGTTGCAGGTGCTTTAAGCTCTGCCGTTTTAATGGCACTGCTGTCTGTTACGGAGATTTCAGTTTCTGTTTCTGTGGCATTTCCGTCAAGAAGGAGTGTTGCCTTGATTTTTCCTTTTCCGGCGGAAATTCCGGTTACGACGCCATCCTCATTGACCGTAAGGACATCCGGAGTGAGAGATTTATACACAACCGTAACCTTTGACATATCTGCCTCTGTTCCATCGGAAAGATATCCCGTGGGGAGAAGAGTTGTATTACTTCCGGCTTCAATTTCGGATGAATCCGGAAGCAAGGTTGCATAGAGAAGCTTTATTGGGAAGCCCGAAACGTCAATCCTTTTGCTTCCTGTCCTTGTTATTCCGTTAATTGTTACATCCGCAAATACCGTTGCAGATGCATTTTTTCCGAGAAGTGATGCTGATGCGTTTGCGATATTCATTCCGCTTCCTTCTCCGGCTGAAAGGAGCGATGCAAACGTGTATCTTCCGATAACATTCTTATCATCAGAACGGAAAACAATATCATCACTGTTCCACGCACTGCCGAGAGAAAGATATTCACCCGTTGAGCTGTAAGGCTTTATGGAAAATTTAAGAGCAGTTGAAGTTCCGGTTGTATCGCCTTCTATATCAAAGTCAACACCGGCAAAACCCACTTCACGAAGCTCAAAATCATCAAACCAGGCTTCTCCCTCAAAACCTGCCTTTGCAAGGTCGGAAGAGTCGGGTCTGAAAATTATTCTCGGGGTAAGATATACTACCTCCGTCGATGCCATCGTAGGTGCGGCAATCGGCACGGAGACCTCATACCAGTCATCGTAAAGCTCACGCCAGTTTGCAATCTTTGAAATGTTTATTGAACGCTCTGAATTATAAGCAAGAAATTCACTTGTAGAGGCAGTTGGAGACGTAAAAGCCAGTAAATCAAGGTAGAGCGCCATATCCGAAGCACCTGCAGGTACTGTATAATCCGCCTTGAATTTAAACTTCAGGCTGTATAATCCTCCGGAAACACCCTCGACCCTTATTCCACGTTTGAGCATAAGTGTGGAAGGATTGCTTACTGCCGCAACACGTCCGTCAAAAACGAATTTCAGCGCACGGTTTCCGTCCTCTTCCGTTCCGAGCATTACTCGCATAAACTTTGGGCTTTCAGGCTCTTCTGTTTCGTTTGCAAGTGACCATACCCAGCTGTCTCCGGAAAAGTTATGGTTAAGGTCTTCCATAAGGTTTTCGCCCATGGGAGCAACGGTAAAACCAAAGGTTTCTTCTACCTTTTTATTGTCGTATTCAACAGACGCCGTTATTGTAACATCACCTGTCCCGACTGCGGAAAGCTTTCCGCTTTCGGAAACCGTTGCCACACTTTCATCACTTGAGGTGAAAAGCTTTGTTATCTCCGACTCCGGTACATCCTCAAGGGGAACTCCGGCACGGTCGCACAGCAAGGTTTTCAGCTGTTTTTCTGTTGCCATTGGGAAGACTCCGCCGTTTTCAATACCCGTCACGGAAAGACTTAGTGTTTCATAATCACCGGGGCAAGCCTCAAGAGTCAACCCCTCCAGTATGAGGGAGTGAAGGTGGAGGATTGAGCTTCCTGACCCACTTTCATATACTGTTTCGTTGTCGGAGAAGCAGTCAAATATAATATAATACTCACCGCGTTTGGGAATTGAAACTTTTCCGACCTTTTGTTGTGGGGCTTCGGCACCGAGGGTTCCTGAAAAATCTGCATCACCAATATATTGTGCCTTGTTTATAAGTTCACGGTCGGGTGTTCCTTCCAAAGCGGAAACCATATAAATCTTTGCTGATGTTCCGTAGCCTTGAGTGTAAGGCTCTACCATAAGATTATAATCGCCGCGATTTGGAACTTTCAGCTTAAGCACAAGAAAAGGCTGAGTGTTGGTTTCGTACTTGTCAGTTCTTACCATTGAGTAGATAAACTGACGGCTCATATTGATTGAGTATCCGCTGTATGTGCCAAAGCTCCAGGGAGTGCTCACAGTATCATCAATTTCGTTCAACTCGTCAACGTCACTAAAATCACGAAGAACTCCGGAAGCATCAAGCCGTGGTTTTCCGTAAACGGTCTGGTCTGCCATCGCATTTGTGTTGGTTACATATGAAAAGGTAAGCCCTGCATTTCCCTGATCTTCAGAAAGGACTGTCAGCATCATTTCTGAAGAAAGGTCTGTACCGTCAGCCGTTGCGGTTATTTTCACCGTTCCTGCCGAAACTGCTGTGATAATTCCTTTATCGCTTACCGTTGCGATATCGGTATTTTCACTTTTATAAGTGATACCTGAAGAAAGCACCTTATCACCCGACACCGAGTATTTTCCCGTTACTTCAAGTTCAAGATATTCTCCGATTTCAAGCTCTGCCTTTACCGGTGCGATGCCGATACCTGTAAGTTCATCCTTAACAACAGGGGTAAGCTTCAGATTTTCAATATAAAACGTAGGAGAAGCTGAAGTGTCAGCTCCCTGTGAATAGCCAAGAAGTGAAAAAACAAGATAATATGTTCCTGCTTTAAGCTCAACCTGGTTTAAATAAGTCTTCGCATCCTTATTTGTTCCCGTTGCCTGATAACACTCAACAACGCCGAGACTTTCTCCTGCACTTTTTGCTTTGCATTTGTCTATTGCCGCAGCAATTTTCGCATCGTTATTTCCTGCACTTACATCAGTAAGCGTAGAGAGAGCAAATGCAGAATCTATGCTTCCGTATGATGTATCAACGAGGAAAATTTCATATTTTGCGGCGGCAGCCATATTCCAATGCTCAAGCACCGGCTGATAAAAACCATCCTCTGCAACATCAATTTTTATGATAAAGCCGGGATCGTTATTTGCAATCGCATCAGCTGTGCAATTTGCCGCATAGTGGCTTATGTATGTATATGTCGGATAAATTCTGTAATTCGCAACAGTTCTTTTTCCGACAAATGCCCATTTGTCCGAACCCGAATACGGAATCGCTGAGCTTTCGCTTGCGGCTTCATAATATGAGCCGAGCTGACCTTTACCCGATGCATTCGGATTCCAGTTATCAAGCGATGCCACCATATTTATATAGCTTCCGCTGTATCCGGGAACTATGGTGTTTGCACCGAAAGCGTAGGTGTGCTCTATTCCTGCCGCCACGGCTTCCGCACTCACAAAACCACTCGGAAGCATTGCAAATATCATTGCAACAGCCAGTATGAGTGACAAAGTTTTACGCATAATTTTACCTCCTCTGTATAATTTGCAAAGAGGGACAGTGCACCTCCACCATCCCTCTGTTGTCGCATTATTCGCTGTATATTACGCAATCATCGAATATTGCATATGCCAGCATATTTTTGCCGGAGTCATCAATGATTGAGAAATAATCACCGTCAGTCTGCATTGAGACCTTGTAATCTGCGGTTTCTATCGCAGGCGTTGCTTCGGACTTGAATACAAAGCCTTTTTCAATCGCACTTTCGCATCCGATAAACTCAGCGACAACGGCGTTTTCGTTTCCTGTGGTCACGGTATTGAGAAGTATTTTTCTCACGCCGGATGAAATCGGCTGATACTCTTTATAGACTGCTTTTACGGTGCAATTCTTTACGGCACGGAACGTATATTCCTTATCAAAGCTTACGATCTCGCCGTCTTTTTCCCAGTAGTTGAAGAGGTTATATCCCGAGCCGCCGTTTTCACGAAGTGTTGCAGTTGCAGTTACCGCATCGCCGTATGCATAGCTTCCCGAGCCGGTGCCTCCGTCTACCGTGATTGAGATGTCTTTTGCGGGATCATCGGGATATTTTGCAACAAATATCATGGTTTTCTCCGTGGCTTTCGGCTTTTGGTCATTTGTATACACATCTTCTGTACCCGAAAGTATCCAGCCGCTTGACTGTCCGAGACCCGTCATATAGGGAAGAGAAGGAAGAGTGATTTCATCTCCCTCTGTGTAGGCTGCATCGGAACGGGAAACAAGTGCTCTGTTTGCATTATAAAACTCAACTGTAATATTTTCAGATGCACTGTCACGGTATATTGCCGTGAGATATGTAAGACCCTTTTGTGCAGTCAGGGTATATTCTTTTGTATCGGCAACTGCGTGCTTATTAACACCCAGACCCTTTGCCCAGTAAAGGAAAGTTTTTCCTTCGATATCCGGAGCTGTTATTGTTTCGGTGCTTCCTGCTTTAAGCAATAACGGTTCGCCATAAACCGAGCCTTCGTTGCTTGTTATATCATGTGTGAGGATTTTTACTTCTGCCGCAGTAGAAACAGGGCTGTATACAGTTGCATTTCCGGGATCAACTGTGCGTGCATCAATTATTTCGCGGTCTGCATCTGTGAGACCTGCTACAGTAAGCTTAATTGATTTGAGCTCGCTCATATATGAACCGTTAGTTGCAAATCCTGTGCTTGCGGTAGTATCGTTAAATGCCTCTTCGCCGAGGTAAGCCCGTGCATTGTCCGCAGCTCCGTTTGAGGCATGGAACTTCATTCCGATATAATATTCGCCGCCGGAA
>JAFQVE010000289.1 GCA_017408185.1 Oscillospiraceae bacterium
CGGACGGGCGCTATGACATCCAGATAAGAGAGCAAGCACCCGGATTTTCTCACGTTATAATCTCCCGCAGTATGCACGAGCATATCGCAGAGCTTATCCCTTGCGGCGCACGGGTTGGCTATGAAACGCACACTATAACCGATTTTATGCTCCGCAATATAAAATCACAATCAGAAAATGCAGAATTTGTTCCTTGTCCTGATTTCGGCGAAAAAATCCGCGCAGTTAAGGACAACGGTGAGATATCGGCTATTCGCCGTGCCGTGAACTGTTCGGACGAAGCGCTCGCTGCTCTCATACCACAGATAACCCGCAGTATGACGGAAAGACAGGCAGCAGCTCTTCTTGAATATGAAATGGCAAAGCGAGGAAGCGAAAAGGCGGCGTTTTCCACCATTGCTGCCTCAGGACTCCATTCTGCACTCCCTCACGCAGAGCCGCAAAATAAAGAGATAGCCGATAACAGCCTTTTCACGCTTGACTTCGGCGCAATAATCAACGGCTATTGCTCAGATATCACCCGCACGCTCATTATCGGGAATCCCGCTCGTGAGCTCCAGGAGCTTTGGGAGCTTGTGTTTGATGTTCAGCAAAAATGTATTCAACGGGTTACACCCGGAATGCGTGCATCCGAGCTTGATGAATACCAGCGCTCGCTGTTTGCCGAACACGGTATGGAAAAACACGTTATGCATTCTCTCGGTCACGGCGTTGGACTTGCCATTCATGAAGCGCCCACGGTTTCCCGCCGCTCAGACACAATTCTTCAGAAAAATATGGTAATTACGATAGAACCGGGGCTCTATATCGAAAATCTCGGCGGAGTGAGAATAGAGGACACCGTTCTTGTTACCGCAGATGGCGCCGAAGTTCTCACAAAAGCGCCTCACCGCATAAACATAAAGCTTTAAGGATTTATCTTATGAGAAAAAAGGTTTTAATAGGGATGAGCGGTGGCGTGGATTCAAGCGTCGCGGCATATCTTCTCACAAAGGATTATGACGTTACCGGAATAACGCTTCTTCTCCACGGCAACGACGATGCAGATGCTCGCGATGTTTGTCGCCGCATCGGTATCCCGCACGTTTCATATAACGCAGAAAAGGAATTTTCCGAGCACGTCATAAAAAATTTCACAACGGAATATCTCTCTGCACGAACACCGAATCCTTGTGTCCTGTGCAATTATCACATAAAGTTTGGTCTTATGCTGCGCCTTGCCGACGAAATGGGTATGGATTTCATCGCCACGGGACACTATTCACGTCTTGTTGTCGATAACGGCGAGCTTTTTCCCGCCCGCGCACTCTTTGGCGAAAAGGATCAGACCTACGCGCTTTACCGGCTACGCCAGCATCAGCTTAAAAAAAGCCTTTTCCCACTCGGTGAGCTGTCAAAGCCCGAAGTGCGCAGAATTGCCGGAGAAATAGGGCTTTCGGTGGCAGAAAAAAGCGACAGTCAGGACATCTGCTTTATACCGGACGGCGACTATGCCGCATATATTGAAGAGAGATACGGAAAACAGCCCCATGGAATTTTCCGCGGTCCGAAGGGGGAAAATCTCGGCGAACATAAGGGGCTTATACGCTACACTGTCGGACAACGCCGCGGTCTCGGCATTTCATATTCCGAGCGCATCTTCGTTTCCCGCCTTGATGCTGAGAAAAACGAGGTGATCCTCGGTCTTGAAGGCTCACAGAGTAAACGCGAGGTAACGGCAGACGATGTTACCTTCGTAAGCGACACTCCCCTTCCAAAAAAGTTTTCTTGCACTGCAAAAATACGCTATAACGCAAAAGCTGCCCCGTGTGAGGTCGAAGTATCCGACGGGCAAATCCGTGCAGTTTTCGAAACACCACAGCGCGGAGTCTGCCCCGGGCAGTCGCTTGTCCTGTATGACGGAGAGCGTGTCCTCGGTGGCGGCGTTATAAAGTGAGAGGAAGAAATTTATATGTTTGACAATTTAAGAGCAGATCTTCGCGCCGCGCGTGAGCGCGACCCGGCAGCACGGAATAACCTTGAGGTTTTTCTCCTTTATTCCGGCTTTCACGCAATATGCCATCACCGCGTTGCGCATTTTTACTACAGACACAAGCTTTTCTTTTTAGCGCGCCTTACATCACAGCTTAACAAATTCTTCACCGGTGTTGAAATCCATCCTGCCGCGAAAATCGGCCCCGGCTTCTTTATTGACCACGGCACCGGAGTGGTTATCGGCGAAACAACTGAAATCGGTTCCAACTGTACAATCTATCAGGGCGCAACGCTCGGCGGTACGGGTAAGGATATCGGGAAACGCCACCCGACGCTTGGAAACAATGTTATGGTCGGTGCCGGTGCAAAGGTCCTCGGCCCGTTCACCGTCGGTGATAACTCCAAAATCGCCGCAAACGCCGTTGTCCTCGATACTGTTCCACCCGATTCCACGGCAGTCGGTGTCCCTGCGCGCGTTGCGCGCCGCAACGGCGTAAAGCCCCGTTGCAACGATCTTGACCAAATTCATATTCCCGACCCTATCGCTCAGGAGCTTTGCGCACTCCGCATACAGCTTGAGCGTATGCAAAAAGAGCTTGATGCAATCAAAGGCGAAAACGCCAAACAGGATATTGAATAATGCACAACAATAACGCATTGTATTTGGAAAATCCGCAAAAAAGCGAATATGCGCGCCGCATCTACTGCGATGCCGTCACCGCACTTTCGGAAAACGGTTTTGCGGAATACGAAAAAAATCCCGACGCACCCCTGCTTGCTCATACTCTCGGTGCGCCGCTTAATCTCAGAATCACTCACATCCCGACGCTTTCCCACGAATACGTCGGGCGTGATTCTTTGTGTGAAATTTTCAGGCTGCGCATAAATGTACTTCCCAATCTCCCTTTTTTCGGACTTCTGTTTATTCCTCATAATGCAGAGCCACCCGCGCCGCTCTGCATAGCATGCCACGGATATCTCGGCACGCCTGAGCTTATGTACGGTATGCACGGAAAAAACGGGTATTCCGGACTTATCGAAAAATTGCTTAAGCAAGGCTTTGCCGTTTTTTCACCTCAGCTTCTTATGTGGAACTGCGGCTTCAATCCCGCAAAGCCGCATTACGAAACGCAATATAACCGCCCGGAGTTCGACCGACGTTTCAGAAAAAAAGGCGCCGCCATCGCGGCTCTTGAGATTTTTTCCATTCTGCAGAGCATAACTGCGCTGTCAAATATCCGAGCGCTTGATTTAACGCGCCTTTCCGCTTGCGGAATGTCCTACGGCGCATATCTCACAATGCGCGCTATGGCGCTTGATAAGTGTATACAACGCGGCTTCTTTATGTCGTGCTTTGACGGTGGCGACGATATCCGCTTCCCCGAATGGCAGCCGCAACCGGGCTTTAACCTCTTGCGCGACGGAGAAATCGCCGGAATGTGTTCTCCGCGCCCCGTCACGGTTGAGGTGGGGCAAACAGATGATATCTTCCCGCCTTCCGGTGCCCTGCGCGAGGCAGAAGCTGCAAAGGAAGCATATCTCCGCGCAGAAGCCGCAAGA
>JAFQVE010000290.1 GCA_017408185.1 Oscillospiraceae bacterium
AATGCTAAATTCAGGGTTAAAGCGATTTTCCGTGGAAGAGAAATAACGTCTGAGGTAACTCTTGCTTGTGCAAAGGCAAAATCCCATTCTACATATTATACCGAGGACAAAAAAGCAAATGCTATTGAAAATATTTCAAAATATTCATGGGCGAAATCTCAGGCAAAGTCAACTATCGCCACTGCAGATAGATATGTTAGCAGCCTAGATGTTCTGTATGGTTTAATTCCATCAAACGAAATTGCGCGTTCCTCCACATTGGGAGAATACGGCGATCCGGAAATGTATCGTTGCAAATACTGCGGCTGTGATATTCAAGGCAAATACAGCGCATATGGATGGGGCATGAATGCAATAAGCAGACCATGGAAGCTTCAGTGCCCCGACTGTAAGCGCCTGTTCCCGTCAAATGATTTCGGAAGCTTCTATGAGCTTGGGCTTAACGAATACGGTGAGTTCTCGCGCGAGCGTGCGCTCTTGAATCATCATAAGAAATTCGTCTGCAAGGACGGTGAAAGCTGCAATTGCTCCGCACCGTCGATGGACGAGCAGACGCATTCCGATGGCAAACTCAACGAGGAATTTTATAGCTTCTACGGATACGGAGTGGACGGCGGATATCTTCACAACGACCTGTATGAAGATGTCGCGGATAATAAAACAATAAACTGCGGACGCGGTATTATTGAGGAAAACGGAGAAAAGGCAAGCTTCTGGGGCGTTGACGACAGCCTTGGTTACCTTACCGGTTATCGCCATAAGGACGCTAAAGGGAATATAGTTGCTTATGAGCGTCACGCCTATATCCCTGTATATGCCCACTACGGACTTTTCCGCAAGGGGGTTGACGGCGGCGGAATAATTCTTGATGCGATTCGAAACTGCTTCCAGGCATACCTCTATACCGGAGAAAAAAAGTACGGAAGAGTGGTAGCGATACTCGTAGACAGAATTGCGGATTTTTATCCGGATTATGACCTTACGGTATTCTATACGCTCTACAAGGATTTCGATGGTAAGAACAGACGTATTTTCGTAAACTCTGATGGCGGAAATAAAAACGGAAAAATCCTTGGGAATATCTGGGAAGTTGATACGGCAAAGGAATTGTGCGAGGCATACGATGCGGTGTATGAGATGTATGACGATCCTGAGGTTCTGAGCTTCATTCAGAATAAGGGGATGAGTATAAAATTCCGCCACGCAAAGGAAACTCCGTCTCAAATCAGAACGAGCATTGAAGACGGAATACTCAGAACTTCATTTGAAGGTCTTTCAGACGGCTCCCTCGCAGGTAACTTCGGTTATGACCAGCGCACCAATGCCATGGCGGCGGTTGTTCTTGACTCGCAACCGGAAACGAAAGAGTGGCTTGATTTCCTTATGGCACCCGGTTGGAAAAGAATGGCAGCGGGTTCGACTGGCGGAAGCATAACCGAAAATCTGTATGAAAAAATAGACTGGGACGGTCAGGGAGATGAGGCATCAAGTTACAACACAAATTGGCTTGACTATCTGATTGATGCTGCACTTATCCTTGCCGACTATGAGAACAACGAGGGAATAAATCTGTTTGAGAATCCAAAGTTCGTAAAAATGTTCTATGGCATGCTGGGTGTTACAATGTCGGACTATGGCGCGCAGATAGGAGATACCGGTTCGTTTGCGAGCACCGGCCTGTGGCTTTCTAAAAAACAGGCGATGGCGGCTTACAGATATATTAAAGATGACGTATTTCTCCAGGCTCTCTATCTTATAAACGGTTATTCCTCAAATGGTATTCATGAAGACATCTTTACAAAGAATCCGGAGCAGATTAAAGAGGATATGGACCGTGTTATAAGAGAAAAAGGAACGCTTTCTCTTGAATCTGAAATGCTTTCCGGATTCGGTTTCAGCGCACTTCGCGACGGTAAGCGCTATTCAAAGGAAGATGATACCAGACATGGCTTCTGGATGTTTTACGGCCTTTCGGGTGTCGGTCACGGACACCGCGATTCTCTCAATCTCGGTATGGATGCATTTGGTTTAAACTTCTTACCACCTCTTGGCTATCCTACTACAGCTGACAGCCAGCCCCGTACTCTTCAGTGGGACACGCGCACTCTGTCCCACAACACCGTTATGGTAAATGAAGTAATGCAGAGTCCAAGCCAACGAAGAGGAAAGAGTCTCCACTTTGATGTAACCGATAATGTTCAGCTTATGGATGCAGATGCGCAGGACGTTTACAAAGGAAGCGGCGTTTCCATCTACCGTCGTTCCGTAATAATGGTAAAAATAGATGAGGACAATTTCTATGGTGTTGATCTCTTCAGAATAAAGGGCGGATGGAGCCATGAGTTCAGCCTGCATGCTCAGTCTGATGAAATCGGATACACAAGCGGAGTCGATTTTGTTCCGCAGGTGGGTGAGGATGGCAAATACAAGGGGAATTATGCCGGAATTGACGTGGACAGCAACCCAACCGGAGCAGGATACGCAGGACCGGACCCGAATTCCCCGATTCAGGCTTCTTATGAAACAGTATATCCGCGCGGATACACATGGCTTGAAAATGTGGATCGCGGAATTCCGACTTCGGATAAGATAGAGCTTGAGTTTAATATCAAGGATTTCCGGAAAAAGCTGTCTGACCCGAAGGGACTTTATCTCCGCACCACAATGCTCGGCATCGGAGAAGATTATGCGGTAAACACTGCGACAGGATATCCTCCGAACAGCAAGAACAACGCTGTCGTTCCCGGTATCCGCTATGCACTTATAAAGCGTAAGCATGAGGATAAGAAGCAGCTTGATACACTTTTCACCACGGTCTACGAGCCGTATCGGAATAAAAGAACGCTCTCTGATATATCAGAACTTGTGATGAGCGTATCCGCAGGCGAAAAGGGTGAAAACGACATTGCCCGTTGCGTAAAGGTTACCCACGCAGACGGCGAACGGATAGACTACATCTTCTACGCTACGAATAATAAGGTCACAT
>JAFQVE010000291.1 GCA_017408185.1 Oscillospiraceae bacterium
ATCAAGAGTTATTGTATCTCCGGGCATAAGGGATATACCCGCCGCACCGCTTACCTCTGTTATCGGATTTGCGCCGGTAAATATCAGGTCATTGAAATACAAATACTGATTTCCTCCGGTCGCCTTTCTTCCTGTCATTTTAATAACTGCGAGATACTGCCCCGGTGCATCGACATACGCATCGCCGACATATGATGAAACCTCCGCACCCGGTGCGTTCCATTTCGCAACATCGGGGTTATAGTTCATTATTTCGCCGAGCTTATAATCATCGGTGAGATAATCCGAAACCTCTTCCCCTTCTTTCGGTACGGGGATAAAATACATATCCGCATATGCATTGTTTGCAGTGGCACGGTGATTTACAACTGCGCGGTAATGACCTGAATTTTCAAAATTCATCTTTATTGCAAACCACTGTCCGTCAGACATACGAACTCTCAGATACGATTTATTCACCTGATAAAACGTGTTGTGATTATGGCTGCCCGAGCTGTCTCCGTACCAGCTCCAGCCGTCGGTAAAGTCTTCTGTAATGCCGTCACCCGGATCAAAGCCGCCGATATCAAGCTTTGCATCCGACTCTGCAGGATATAAGGAATTATCTCTTTTATATCCCGGGTTTATCCACGTATCACTGCGCGAGTCGATGCTTGCACTTACACGAAGGTTTGAAGCGCTTTTATTTATAACTCTTACATATCCTTCTGCTTTAACCTCTTCGCCGGAAACAGAAACGGTTGCAGTTATCTTTGCGCGGCCGAAGCCCTCGCCTGCCGTGACAGCCGCTTCTTCCACCGTCGCAATGCTTTCATCTGATGAGGATATACCGAGAATTTCAAATTCATCAACCGGATTCCCGTCATAATCCTGTAGCATAAGGCTTGTTGTTTCTCCCGGAACGAGCACAGACTTTTCCGGAACAAGCGAATACGGCGGAAGGGATGATTTTCTCTTGAAGGTTATGCTTCCGGGATACATTGCAACTGCGTTTCCCGTGTTGCGGTCAGCCTTTGCCGATACATTGAACACGACAATATACTCACCTGCCGAAAGCGTTTTTTCAATCTTTCCGGTAACATAATTCCCTGCCGCTTCACCGTCCTGTATGTAATATTTTAAGCTTATAAGCTTCTTATCCTCAGTGAGCGATGATGCAACATCGTCTACCTTCGTCGTGCCGGGGAGAATATATACATCACCGTCATCACCCGAGCTTGCGTGCTTATAATAGCCGACGGTTACGACGAAAGTATCGCTTGCGGGGAGATTTATTTTAAATGCAACAAAATCGCCGACGGCTTTAAGTGCAATATTGGACATTGCCGTCTTTGCCTGTGCGCTTTTAACTCCGCTTGATGCAAAGCCTTCCCACATTGAGAGCGTATCGGCATATGTTGCCTCCACGGGATTAGAGTTTCCCGCAATACCCGATTTTGTGTTGAAATTATAGGCAAACTCGGAAAGCGAGCTTTCCTTTGTTCCCGAGCCGTCAAGCGTGAGCGTATCGAGCAGAAGCTTTTTCTTTTGTGCGGTGCTCGATGTGGATTTAAATACGAGCAGATATTCCGAATTATCCTCAAATGCACTGAACGAAAACTCGGCGGGATACTGTGCCGCCACGGGGGTCATAAACTTATCTGCTCCGTTGCAGTCGATTGATGCATATTTAAGTGCGGTGGTAAGCTTTTCCTCAATATATGCACGCCGCTCAATTTCTGAAAGCTCTTTCTTCGGTGCTTCTATCATATAAACATCGGCAGAAGCACAATTCTGGAACTGCTTATACGACAGCGAAACATCATATATTCCGCGCTTCGGAACGGGGATTTTAAGAGCAACCCAATCACCCACGGTGTTTATCGCAAGCTTCAGAGCATCACCTGCGACCTGGGATATCGTTCTGTTAACTGTGTCGTTGGACTGATAATACTCTGCCCCTGCGCTGTAGCAGTATGCGCTCCAGCCGTCCGTGTCGCTTGCAGGAAACGCATCCTCTACGCTCTCTCCGCTTGCAATAAGCTTTTCCTCGCCGACATCAAGCGTTTTGTTGCTTTTAAGGTCAAAGGTGCTTGAAGCTCCCGCGGGGTTCGTGGGCGGAACTTCGCTCATCGGCGTTAACGTGAGTGAGGTCGGAGTTGTCCAATAGTCAGTATTTGCTGTGCCGTCGTTATTTTCACCGTGATCTGTTACAATAAAGAGAAGAATATTTTCGCCTTTTTTCAGCTCTACATTTTCTTTAAATACCGGCTCTTTATAGACGCCTGCACTGTCAGAATTCTTCGGCGAATAGTCCACGCTTGCAATCAGCGTTCCCGCCGCCTTGGCAGCAGCAATGTCTGTAAGCGCTGTTCCCTCGGGAAGAATATACACATC
>JAFQVE010000292.1 GCA_017408185.1 Oscillospiraceae bacterium
CAAACTCTTGATCTTCGGCTATGTTGTATACATAACCGCCATTTACATCATTTGAGTTTCTGAACGAGCGAACCGTCGATACCGTTCCGATATCCAGGCGAACGGTTCCGTCGCCTTTTTCTTCGGCGCCAAGAATCTTATATGCACCACTTTCCTTGCCATCGTTCTTTATATAGATGTATCTTCCTGTTATGTCTGCCATAACATCCTCGTTGGTCATCCCTTCAACTGCATTGATGTTTATATCAATCCAGTTTTCAAAATCACCATAGCTAAGCTCGTCGTCAAAGCCTGCAATTGTACCTGTATATGCCGACGGCTGCTTAACATTTTCTTTAATCTGAAGCTCACCGTTTAAAACATCGCCGTCATTTACATATCTGTAAATGACATCACCTGAGCCATTATAGCTTATAACGCCCACAAATCCGCGGAAGTCAAACTTATTATCAACAGTATATGTAACGCTGTTGTCTGTTGCGTAGACAATATAATCCACACGAGCTCCATCTTTATGTGTTACTTTAATTGCACGTGCCATATTATCGCCGGAAATTTCTCCGATTATCTCAACCGGGGAAATATCTTCGAGATAGCGCTCTCCCTTGTATGGTTCGATAACAGATGTGAACATACTGTCAAGCGCCTCACCGTTTTCCGCAATGCGCTTTACGAGCATATAATCAAATGTATCAGGCATTGCATTATTCTGCGGCTTTGTCGGAATCGGACCTGCCGCAATCGCAACGTCATCCGGTATGAAGTTATTCATTTGCGTTACGCGAAGCTTTATATCTTTATTGTCGACAATCGTTTTGCGATAGTCCTTTATATCAAACTCAACCGCAAACTTTTCTGCAGGCTCCGTATCACGACGGACGCTACCGAGCCAGCTTGCTCCGCGCTGATACGTTGTTACATAGTTCCACACATCAGGCGAAGTCGGGTCACGCCCTGCCTCAAGTGTCGGGGACGCATATGAGCCGTAATATTCACCTGCATCCTTATGAACCTTTTCCGTGACAAACTTACCGGCATTATTCCAGAAGGAAAGCTCATATTCTCCGCTCTCCTCCGCCGCTTGCTTTACCATTTCAAGCCCTTCCACCTCATAGGCATTCTCTGCCTGACCGTGGAAGCTGAAGGTGTGCTCATTGCCGCCGCGCACACGGAAGAAGTCTACGCCATAGGCCACATCATCGTTCACCTCTACCATAACAAGCGTTCTGCGGTAGATGTCGGTAGCCTTATATGCACGTGCACCATCAGCGTCTATAAGCTTAACTGCTCCTGCATCATCAAAGTGAGCAGGACGTCCGAGCGTTTCGGTTATTGCATCCTGTGACGCAGCACCTACCATAACCGTATTGTGCGAGAGCGTCTGACCTGTCCACTGCAGTCTTTCCGGATCCGTGCCCGTTACTGCAGGATATCCGAGGTCAGGTGTGAGGTTAAGTCCAAACGCACCAACACTTATGTTCATAAGGTCAGTGTGCCCGTGACCGCCGGTTTTCCCGAAATGCATCCAGAAATCGCGCAGACTGTTCGTTTCCGTTGCGGCGCTCGCAGAAGTATAGTTGCCGCCATCGCGGAGTATCGCAAAGCCATAGCCAGCCTGCATATCGCTGTCCTGCCCCGGTTTTTCGTCGATAAGAGCAAGGATTTCATCCTGAATCCGCTCAGGATCTTTATCTAATATTCCATACTTGAGATCATCAACCTTAAAACCGTTGCGGAAATAAATATACTGCGCGAGGTCTTTTCCAAACGGCGTATCCTTGAGATATTTAAAGCCGTTTACAAAGGTTCCCGGAGTAACATTTATATTAAGCTCTGCCGTATTGCTGTTGTCGCCAATGTTTACCGTCTGATTGTTAAGCGAAACTCTGTCCTTGAACGGCATATACATCTGCGCAAACTTTGGATGCTCATAAAGACTGAGATTTTCGCGTCCATTATAAACCGTGAGATATTCCGCGATGGTGTTTACGGAGTTTATCCACATACCGTTGTAGTTATCCGAGGTTTCGTTACCGAGGCCGTCGCGATCTACCTGATCGACAATCTTCGTAAGAACATTTCCGCCGGTTCCGTTTGCTCCCGTACGGAGCACCCACTCAACCATCTCGGTGGTTTCCGGCTCATTGTCAAGCACAATCGCAGCGAGCGTTACCGCCGTCTGTCCAAGCGCGAAGTTTCCCTGAACCTTCATTTCCGTTGCAGCAGTGTAGATTTCCTTAAGAATTCCGTTTGCCCAGTTGTTCCATATCTGTTCCGAGCTTTCCTTCTGATTTTCAAGCTCCATTTCTCCTGCCTTTTCAGAAAGGAACTTTATAACAGACGAATCCGTTATCATCGGATAAAGAATGTCACAAGCCTTTGCAAGATTGTGCGCGTGCGGCTCAGCATCCGTTATGTGTCCCACATACTTACCAAGGTTACCGCCTCCGTCCGCACCCCAGAAGATATATCCTGCCGACGTTTTGTTCTGAATCGAAAAATCAAAGCTTTCATAAACGTCTGCAATTCGGTCGATAAGAATTGCTCCGGCACGTCCGTATTTTACATCCCCCGTATAGAGATATGCTTCCGCAAGCGCATATGCTGCCGTAACCGGCATTACCGCCGCACGGTAATTGTAATAAGCAACATATGCATGGCGTTCAACAACCGAGCCGGTTCCGCCGCTCGTCATGAGATAGTTGTTGCCGTTTGCATCCTTCGGCAGATATCCCCAGCTGTCGTCAACTCCCCAACCTTCGACCGTTTCGCCCGGTCTGAGTCCCTGGCCGTTGTTGATGCTTTTAACTTTTTGGCTTCCGTCCTCATTTGTTTCTCCGATTTCGGGATAGAGAACGTTTTCAAGATAGCCATACCCTTGGTCAGCATAGCCTGACGCTGCATATTCCTCCGCAAAAAGCTCCTTGTGTTTTTCATAGGCTCTTTCAAGGTTAAAATATCCTTGTTTGTCCACGCCAAGCTCATAGAATTTATCAAACTCATTACTCGGGAAAAGACGTTTGCAATCCGGGCACTGAATCTTCCACGGACGACTTATTGGGTCTACCGCAAAACCATCGCTGCCATTGCGTCCGTATTTACCCTCAACATCAACACCGCAATAACGGCAGATGTTTGAAAAGTCATCACCATATTGCGAGACAAGGCGTGAACGCGGAACTCCCTCACCATCGGTAAGTTCATACCACATTTCATAGTTTGCAAGGTATTTCTCAGCTGTGCTTACCGCAGTTTTCTGTGTGCTCCTTGCCCACGAATATTTGTTTATATTATCCTTCGCATTTTCGCGTTTTTCATATGTATACCATGTCGGCTCACTCTTTCCGGCATGGAGCGAAACTGTGATTTTCATTTCCTCGCTTATATCCGAGCCGCGGAAAGTCTCTTTTGTCGAAAAACGAATTTTTGTTTTTCCTTCCTTAAGGCCTGTAAGCATACCGTCACTGTCTGCCTTTATAACAGAGCTGTCTTCCGATTCAAAGATTGTGTTCCCGATAGGAACGCGGACCTCTGCACCGCTGTTCATAACAGCAACAAGCTCTGTTTTAATCTTCTCGCGCTCGTAGATCACCTCGGGCACATCTATATATGCGCTCTCTACACCGGTATCGTCAAAAACGCTTACTGCAAGTGAACCGGAGAAGGTCTGTTCGCCATAGGTTGCATCAATGTAGATGTCAGTTTTCCCATCGCTGTAACCCGTGACAAGTCCACTCTTATCTATTCCTGCTATTGCACGGTCATTGGGACGGAACGACACTTTGATATTCTTCGACTTTTCCTCATCGACCGTGCCATCAAGATTCTTCATCTGTACTGAAAGCTGAGCTGTCGGGTAATTTCCAACCTCGGAATATACTATTTCGCTTTTGTCAAGAGAAGCAATAATAAATTGGTATTCTCCTGTAGCCTCATCCAATGCTCCACCGAGAAGCACCGATGAGCCTGACATGGGTAAAAAGTCAGTTTGTGAACCGCTTCCGCTTCTGAGCTTAAAACTTCCGACGGAACCGAACTTCGCATTTGCAGCTCCTGCGCCGTTTACACGGAAGGTTATTACATAATATCCCGGCTCATATATTTTTATCCCTTCAACAATACTTGGCTTAGGAAGAAGAGTTCCGAAATAGTTCGGGTTGTATGCAACAGTTGAATCATAACAGTCATAAGAACCTATATAATCGATTGCGTTTGTTGAATACTTCCCTTTACTTACGTACACATCCACATTAACACCGGCATCGGTTGCGCCGTGGGTCATTTCCATTGTGTATTTTCCTGCCGCCGGGATGAACACCTCAAACGCCACAAAGCATGTATTACCTATCTGCAGGTTTCCGTTTCTGCAACGCAGATAAGCACCTCCTGTATTGAGCCCCTTTGCAGAACCCGCAAGCCATTTATACAGCCCACCTGATAAATCATAGGTCACCTTCTCCATAAAGGTCGTGCTTGAGCTGTTTACAAGCCCAGCCTCCTTCATATCTCCGCCGATATCATAGAGAATTTCAATGCTGTTATCGGAAACTATAGAAGTATACGTTCCTTTTGCTATAATGGTTCTTTGGCTTTCTCCCTCGCCGATTTTTGCGGTTGCCGTAATAACAGTCTGACCGCCCGAAACATCGGTAATAACGCCGTTTTCGTCTATCGTTGCAACGTTTTTGTCGGAGCTTGCATATTCAAACTCAAGGCCTTCAAGAAGCTCTGCCGGAGCCTTAGTGCCGTCAGACATCAAGCCATAAACCGCAGTTGACATATTTATGTTGTCAAACCCAAGGTGCATAAGCTCCACGCCCTTACCATCGCCTGAAATAAGGTAAAAGGAGCAAACGGTGCCATACTTTACTGCACTTGCACCGTCTGACGGAACCGTGAATGTGATGGTATGTTCGCCTGCTGACAGAAGAACACCTGCATCCGTAACGGTTTCATTATTTATCCATGTTCCGGCAGCACCGCCTGTAAAGTTGTTTGTTACGCTGCTGCTCGAGCAGTTGTAATCACCTTTTTTCTCGCCGTCTATCAGCACATTGACCGTTGTTCCGTATGATGTGCCTGCTACCTGATAATCTGTTTTGAGGATATATGTGTCGGTTTTCGGAACATTTACTTTAAATTCGATAGTGGCGTTCTCTGCCAGCTTGAAATAATGATAAGCGGTGGCTGCGCTTCCGCCGACTGCAATTGTGCCTTTTGCATCGGAAACCGCAAAGAAATCCCGAGTCATATCATAGTCCATTTTCTTTGCTTCTGCAACGCCGCTTTGTGCGGACGAGACATAATAAATGCCATTATCTGCCATAATGCCCTGAACATCATATTTCACAGTCAATCCGCCATCGGAGACAAAAAACTGTTTCGTATCGCTTACTGTTACGCCGTTGTATGTGACAGATGCTGTGATATTTGTTGTTCCCGGATTTTTGACGGTTATATTACCATTGTCATCTACCGTTGCAACATTTTTGTTGTCGCTGTCGTAGGCTACTGTTGCATTCGCAATATCAAGAACACTTCCGTCCGTCTTGTAAGCGGCGAGATTTACCTTGTCATTATCAAAGCTGTTGATAAGCGCGTTTACGATTGAGACCTCGCTTCCGTTGCCTGCTTTGATGGCAAATGTACTGACGCATCCTCGCTTATTTGTTATATTGGAAACATGGAAGGTTATAACATATTTGCCCTTCAGGAGATGCTTATCTGTGAATACTCCCTCGGTTGTAGTCCAATTCTGATTACCTCCGGCAAAATCCTTGTTGGTGTTGTCGGCTGTAGCGCCTGACGGCAATGCGCAGTTGTATGTACCTGCAACCTCACCAAGGTTTGCAAGCGCAAAAGACGCCTGTGCATAAAAAGTCTCTGCCGGTGTCACATAAACATTGACTGTAGTTCCGTTCTGCGCCTGCTGATGCTGCATATCAAGCGTATAATTTCCGTCCTTCGGGATGCTCACCTCAAAGGAGACGAACTGATTATTGTTCATCTTAAAAAAGCGGCTTCCCTGAAGACCTCCATACCAGAATGGGCTTGCATCAGGAGCATCATTTGCAAGAGAGGACTCTGCAAACTTAAACAATCCGCCTGTCAATGAATATGTAAGGTTTGTAAGCGGATATTTAGGTGCAAAGGGTGTGTTCAGTATCGTTTTCAAATCATAGGTAATTGAAATGTTGTTTTCGCCATCTGCCGCTGATATTGACGGCATCAGCGATATAATCATCGCAATCGCAAGAATAAAAGATAATGCTCTTTTCATTCAGATTTCTCCTTTTTGTTCAAAATGCGGAGCGCGGAAATCATTCGCGCTCCGCATCACTTGGTATTAGTCTGCGTATATTACTCTGTATGTTCCGTTGTCGTTATAGATAAGATATCCGCGAGCGTATGTATATGTTGTATCCGCAGGCTTTGCCGTAAACTGGCCGTGGACATTTACACCGCTCTTTGCTGAGGTTGCCTTATACTTACAGCTGTCAACCGTCGGAATTTTTGAAGTATCTCCGAAGAGGATACCTACCTCGACAACATTCTTATCTCCTGCATCGTACTCAATCATACGTGCTGAGTCCTTCATCACAGCATCAAGTACAACAACAGGGGCTTTCTTTGTGAATTTTTTCTGTGTAATCGCGCCTACATTTGCCCATGCGTTATAAGTGTATTCCGTGCCATAACCCACGAGAATACCATCACGGTACCATGCAACCTCGCTTCCGTCGTCGGAAGTC
>JAFQVE010000293.1 GCA_017408185.1 Oscillospiraceae bacterium
CGATGTAGCCATACTGACGTATGGCAAAGAGAAAAATGTCCGACCGTGCGTGAAATATTGTATTTCAGACATATGGAATTGTCTTATCAAAAAGTATAAGGAGGCATAAAAGATGAACACACAAGGAAAAGTTTTTAAATATCCCGATAACGTTGACACCGATGTTATAATCCCTGCACGTTATCTTAACACACCGGACGCAAAAGAGCTCGCACTTCACTGTATGGAGGATATCGACACCGAGTTTGTTAAAAACGTAAATGCGGGCGACGTGATGGTAGCCGGTTGGAACTTTGGTTGCGGCTCCTCCCGTGAACACGCACCGCTTGTTATTAAAACCTGCGGCACCGGTTGCGTTATTGCAAAAAGCTTTGCAAGAATTTTCTACCGTAACGCCATCAATATCGGACTTCCTATTCTCGAATGCGAGGAAGCGGCGGAAGAAATCGGTGCAAACGATGAAGTTAAGGTGGATTTCGATACCGGTGTCATTACCAATATTACTACCGGCAAAACATATAAGGCACAGCCTTTCCCACCATTTATTCAGAATATTATTAAAAGCGGCGGACTCTTAAAGTCCTTGAAAGAAGGCGAAAAAAATGGTTAAAAATATAGCGGTTATCCGTGGTGACGGTATCGGTCCCGAAATTGTAAATGAGGCACTTAAAGTGCTGAATAAGGTTGCCGAGCTTTACGGGCACACCTTTAATTACACCGATGTAGATATGGGTGGATGCGCCATTGACAAGTACGGCGATCCTTTGCCTGTGTCGGAACTTAAAAAATGTGTAGAATCCGACAGCGTTTTGCTTGGTGCCGTTGGAGGAAATAAGTGGAACGATGTTCCGGGCAATATGCGCCCCGAAAAAGGACTTCTCCGACTCCGCGCAGGCATGGGCGTTTACTCTAACAACCGCCCTGCGAAGATATGGCCGCAACTTTCTGATGCTTCTCCTTTGAAGAAATCCATCGTAGAACAGGGTATTGATTTTATCATTGTCAGAGAGCTTATAGGCGGCATTTATTTCGGTGAACATAAGACGGAAGGCGACACTGCCACCGACGTTCTCAAATATAACGAAGCGGAAATCGAGCGTATCGGCAGAATCGGCTTTGAAACTGCACAAAAGAGAAATAAAAAGCTTTGCTCGGTTGAAAAGAGCAACGTGCTGGATTCCAGCCGACTTTGGAAAAAGGTGATGCACAGGCTTTCTGCGGAATACCCTGACGTAGAGCTTTCCGATATGCTCGTTGACAACTGTGCTATGCAAATTGTAAAGAATCCCGCACAGTTTGACGTAGTCGTTACCGAGAATATGTTTGGCGATATTTTGTCGGACGAAGCATCCCAAATTACCGGCTCTATCGGTATGATTCCGTCCTCAAGTTTGGGGGCTACCTCCTGCGGATTATATGAGCCAATTCACGGCTCTGCTCCCGATATTG
This sequence comes from Oscillospiraceae bacterium, assembly GCA_017408185.1. The sequence goes on from JAFQVE010000293.1 coordinate 1,450, forward strand.
CAGGGCAAGATAAGGCAAATCCTATCGGAACAATTCTTTCGGCGGCTATGATGCTTCGTTACAGCTTTGATATGAAAAGCGAAGCGGAGGCCATTGAAAACGCCGTTTCCAAATACCTTGATGCAGGCTACCGCACAGCCGATATTATGAGCGAAGGGATGACTCTCGTTGGCTGCAAACAGTGCGGCGACCTGATTGTAAGTTACTTAACAAAGGAGTGATACGATGCTTCTTTCAGGTTCAGATATATTAGTAAAAACCTTGATTGAGCAAGGCGCAGACACCGTATTCGGTTATCCCGGCGGTCAGATTCTCAACGTATACGACAGCCTTTATAAATATGAAATGCAAATCAATCATGTGCTGACGGCACACGAACAAGGTGCGGC
>JAFQVE010000294.1 GCA_017408185.1 Oscillospiraceae bacterium
TGAAGACAATGGGTTCAATCATAGGAAAGAGTATGGGCGGCGGTGGCGGCAAAGGCACTTCGGGCAGAAACGGAAGCCCGGGTGGTCGTCCATCCGCATCTCCACCCGGCGGAAGGACTTCATCCTCAAACGCATCAAGCAGCACATCCACGCACACTGCATCAGGCGGAAGAACCCATACATCACATTCTGCAGAAAACACAACCGTCGAAACTCAAGGAAACACGAGAATTACAAGAAGCCCTGCACAGAACGGCAGAGCACCGCAAGGTAGAGGTGGTGGCAGTGTGAGCAACAGCGTTGCAAACGCAGGTGCGCATAACAGCACTACAATAGGAACTCCTGCAAAGGGAAACTCAACGCCTCGCCCACCGATACCGAGAAATACCTCGCGCACCGCTTCAGGTACATCAAACACCGCAAGCAATACAAGTGTGATCAGTACTGCAGGCGATACGGCTGTAACGAGCAATCATTCCGATGCGCGGAATGCATCGTATAACACAGGAACAAGGTTCGGAGGAAGTGTCCGCACCTCTCACACCGATGCACCGAGTATCCGTTCATCCTCTGTCAGTGGAGGCGCTCATACACGCGCAGAGTCAGCGTCATCGGAACGTATAAGTGAGCGACACAGCGCGGAAAGAAGCAGTGTCCATGAAAGGCGTGGGTACATACAGGTGCCGAGGCGCTCCACAGCTCCGCAACAGAGCATAAAGCACGAATACCGTTCCGGAAAGTACAACCCCACAGCGGTTAATAAGAAAGGAAAGCGGACTGTGTATAAGAAAGAAACGGAAGTGCCGCAGTTCAGCCAACGCCGAAGCCGTAAGACTTTCGGAGGTGAGCATAATGGAAAACGAGAGCAGAAGCAGTAGAAGCGGATATCAGAAAGCTACGCGCGGTGCGCAGATGATTAAGGGCGCGATAAAAGCCGGAAGTGGTATAGCGTCAGGTAATTTTGTCGCTGTGGCACAAGGCGTTGCGGAAGCGCTGTCACCAAAGGTAATTGCAATAATACTTGCAATCGCGCTCTTTCTCACGCTTTTGCCGGTTATAATAATAAGTGCGATACCGCAGATGTTATTTAGCTGGGCAACGGTAGATGATGCAGAGTTGATTTCACGAAATCAACACGGAACGGAGCTTGCAGAGCATTATGATGTGGTATGTGAGCAATGGGGCGTAAACCCAGATATTCATTGGCTTATCGCAATAGAGTCCGTGGAAAACAAACAGAATATAGAGGATATTTCTCTTCGTGATGTCGAGGATTCGGTAAGCAAAAGCTATGTGCGAGACCCGGAAAGCGGAACGGTGTATTACAAATCGCCCGAAGAGATGATGGACGAGCGAGGCTTTACCGATGAGGAAAAGAACTGGGCGGAGCTTATGTATAACACACTCAATGACCAGTATCTTGATCCGGACGGTGAGTTTGCCGATGTCGGTGGACTCGGAAGCTATGAGGGTGTAACGCTCGGAGAGACGGGACAGACCGAGATTGTATACTTTAATCAGCTCGACTCGCGCTGGGCGAATGAGATGTACGGACGTTCCGGAACTATCGGCTCGTCTGGTTGCGGACCGACAGCACTTGCTATTACAGTATCAACTCTCACAGAAAAGACGGTAGAACCGCCGGAGATTTGCGAGTGGTCAGAGGATAACGGATACAGGTGCGAAGGCAACGGAAGTTATCATTCTCTTATTCCCAATGGCGCGAAACATTACGGACTGAAGGTTGAAAAACTCGGGCGCTCAAGTGAGAAAGAGCTGCGTGAACACCTATCTTCAGGAAAGCTTGTGATTGCGATTATGTCAAAGGGACACTTTACATCAAGCGGTCACTTTATTGTACTGCGCGGAATAACAGAAGAGGGTAAAGTTCTCGTCGCAGATCCGGCAAGCCATAAGAAAAGTCAGCAGGAATGGGATATGTCCATAATCCTTAATGAAGCGCGCGGCGATGCAGGCGCAGGCGGTCCGTTCTGGAGTTTGTCATAGAATAATTTGAGAAAAACGTGGCAAAATAAAAATTACGCCTCGGAATAATGTGGCAAAACATTGACAAAAATAAAGAAAAATGTTATACTGTATTCTGTAAAGGAGTTGGTTGTATGTTAAAGAGAAAGGCTTATGATAAGCTTCTTGACTGGAAAAACAAGAAAAAGAAACCGGCTTTGTTTATTTACGGCGCAAGACAGATAGGAAAAACAACCCTAATCCGTGAGTTTGCAAAAGAACACTACGAAAATTTTGTTGAAATTAACTTTATTCTTGATGATGAGGCAAAATTGATTTTTGCAGATAAATACGATGCGGATACAGTTATATCAAGGCTTACTGCATATGTGAGAAAACCATTGGTGCCGGGGAAAACACTTATACTATTTGATGAAATACAGGCATGCCCTGAGGTAAGGACTGCAATTAAGTTCTTAGTTGAAGATGGCAGATTTGATTATATTGAAACAGGTTCAATGCTTGGTGTAATGTATAAGCATGTCCGTTCATATCCTGTAGGGTTTGAAGAAGTATATCAGATGTTCCCGATGGATTTTGAGGAATATCTTATAGCAAACGGGGTGCAACCCACAACAATTAGCGAGCTCAAAGAATGTTATGATGAAGAAAAGCCCGTTCCCGAAATTATTCATCAAACCATTACAAAGCTCTTCCAGACATATATCGTTGTGGGTGGTATGCCGCAGGTTGTTCAGGTCTATGTGGATACTCACGATATAGGACGCGTTATTGAAACTCAGAACAGTATATTGTCTCAATACAGACTCGACATATCGCAGTATGCAAAGAGTAGCGAAAAAATAAAAATCAAATCCATATTTGACAGCATTCCTGCACAGCTCAATGATAAAAAAAGAAGGTTCATCTTATCACAGCTTGATGAAAAAGGAAGGATGAACAGATACGGTGACAGCTTCATGTGGCTGTCCGATGCAGGCGTTGCGCTTCCGTGTTACAACACGACAGCTCCCGAGCCACCATTACAGCTTAATGAAAAAAGAAATTTGTTCAAGCTGTTTATGGGAGATATAGGGCTTCTCTGTGCTGCGTGTATGGAAAATATTCAGTTTGACATTTTAAACGGAGACCTTTCCATAAATATGGGAAGCATTCTTGAAAATGCTATTGCTATGCAGCTTAAAAGCAACGGATATTCTTTGTACTATTTCGACACCAAAAAATACGGAGAGCTTGATTTTGTGATACAGAACGGTATGCACGTTGAGCTGGTCGAGGTGAAATCCGGTAATGACTACAAGAAACACAACGCACTTGATAATGTCCGTAATGTACCGGAGTGGAATATTGAAAAAAGCTATGTGTTCTGCAAGGATAACCTTTGCGTTGAAAACGGCATTAAATATCTTCCATGGTATATGGTTATGTTCTTGAAACAGGAGAAGATAGAAACCGGGACGATATTTGAAGTTGATATTTCAAATCTGTAAAAATGAATATCAAACTTAAAAAGACTTGTTTTACAAAAAGTAATGCGAGTCTTTTTTTGTGTGCAAAATATGAAAGAAGGAGGAATTGCTATGCTTAAGATAATCGCATCATTCATACTCGGCGCGGCATTTGGATTAGGCATAACCTGCTGCTTTGTAGCGGCAGGACGTGAAGATGAAAGGGTGGGGATTAAATGAACGAATACTTTATACCGTCAAACTTTGAGGACAGCGGAAAGCTTATGGGAGTATTTAAAATACGCAATACGGTTGAGGCAGGGGTACTATCCCTGCCTTTTGTGTACCTCATCTTCAAATTTCTTCCGCTCGGACTCACATGGAAGATAATCGTGTCGGCAATCTTCGCCGTTCCGATAGGCGGATTTGCGCTTATGGGTATAAACGACGATCCGTTGACCGTTTTTGCCGCAACCGTCTGGAAATGGTGGCACAGTCGAAAAATAAAAGAATACCGAGGTGAGGTCAGATGATAAGAACATACTCAAAAAAGCGCGGTAAGAAATCCCGCGGCAGATACTTCGATAACAGCACGCAGAAATGGTTGCCCATAGAGACGGTGACAAACGGCATCGTCATCCTCAAAGATGGCAGATATATCAAGATAATTGAAATCCTGCCCGTCAACTTCTATCTCAAAAGCGATATTGAGCAGGAAAATATCATATACACCTTCGCCTCATACTTAAAGGTGGCACCGGATAATATACAAATCCGCATCAATACGGAGCGTGCA
>JAFQVE010000295.1 GCA_017408185.1 Oscillospiraceae bacterium
CCTCCCCTATCGGCACTGCAGCAACGTACATAGGCGAGCTTATCATGTATGCAACTACTCTTCACCCATTCTGGATGGGCATCATTGTTTCTGTTATCGTCGGCATCGCGCTCACGCTTCCCATATCCAGCGCGGCGATATGCGCAGGTCTTTCTCTCACCGGACTTGCCGGCGGTGCGGCACTTGCGGGATGCTGTGCCCAGATGGTCGGCTTTGCGGTTATGAGCTTCCGCGAAAACCGCTGGGGCGGGCTTCTTGCACAGGGACTTGGCACAAGTATGCTCCAGATGGGTAACATTGTGAAGAATCCGAGAATCTGGATTGCTCCCATTCTTACCTCCGCAATTGTCGGACCGATATCCACCTGTATTTTTGGTCTGCAAATGAACGGTGCACCGGTTTCCTCCGGTATGGGAACCTGCGGTCTTGTCGGTCAGATAGGAATGTACACCGGCTGGATAAACGACGGCATTTCAATCGGATTTTCTCAGTGGGGCGGACTTTTGCTCTGTCACGTCGTCCTTCCTGCAATTATCTGTCCGCTTCTCAACCTTATCTGCCGCAAGCTCGGCTGGGTAAAGGATGGAGATTTGAAGCTTGATTTGTAATTTTTTCATAAATCCTTTTACATTTGCATATAAAGTGTGATACAATATAAATATCAATTTAATTTTAAAGGAACATTTTAAATGGACGGTTCGGTATGTGCCTTTTCCGGGCACAGACAAATCTATACAATACACGCCGACACACTTCCCCCGTTGCTGTCAGAGACAGTTGACACTCTGATAGCTTCCGGGGTAACACGTTTTTGCAGCGGCGGTGCAATGGGCTTTGATCTTGTTGCCGCAGAGCTCATCCTTGAAAAGAAACGGAACGGCGCGGATATAACTCTGTCGATGATTCTCCCGTGCCGTGATCAGGCAAGCCGCTGGCCTGCGGCAACCCGCCGGCGGTATGACGCGGTTTTGCAAAACGCAGACGAGGTTGTCTATATTTCCGAAAGCTACGACCAGTTCTGCATGCACCTGCGAAACCGACGTCTCGTGGATGAATCGGACATTCTTCTGTGCTACCTCGTGCGCGAAGCAAGCGGCACTGCGTTTACGCGCAACTACGCCATTGACCGCGATAAAAAAATCATAAACTTAGCAGACCTTCTGTAAATGAGGAAATACGCTATGCTTAAGGAAATAACAAACGACAGCATCTTTCTCCCGGTTCGTGACCGGGATGCTCACAAGGGTGATTTCGGACGCGTTCTTCTCTTCTGTGGGAGCGAAAAATACACCGGCGCGGCTTACTTCTCCGCTCAGGCGGCAGTAAATACCGGCAGCGGGCTTGTTTTTCTTTCCGTACCGAAGAAAATCCGCCCGATCCTCGCATCAAAGCTTAATGAGCCTGTTCTTATTCCGCGAAGCTTCTGCGAAATGAAAAACGACGCGGTTTTGCTCGGTTGCGGATTGGGCATTTCACGAAAAAGCGAAAAGCTTGTCAGGAAGCTTGTTTTTTCAGGAGCTTCACCGCTCGTTCTGGATGCGGATGCAATAACAATTGCGGCACGGCTTCACATTGACCTTGCCGCTTCCCCGCGCGAGCTTATTCTCACTCCGCATGAGGGTGAATTTTCGCGGCTTGTCCCCGATTTTGACCACAATCGCCGCGAAGAGTTTGCCGCAAACTTTGCAAAGAAAAATAAATGCACGCTCGTTCTTAAGGGCAGGCGTACCTTATGCGCCGACAAGGACGGTAATCTTTATGCTAACACCACAGGAAATCCCGGTATGGCAAAGGGCGGAAGCGGCGATGTTCTTGCCGGAATCATCACTTCCTTAACCGGTCAGGGCATACCGCCGGTTCGCGCAGCATATACTGGAGTGTGGCTGCACGGCGCGGCAGGAGACCTTGCCGCCGAAATCTATGGCGAATATTCGATGACCCCCACCGATATGCTGTGCACCCTCAAATCGGTTATAAAGAAGGTCAGGCAAGAAGATTGAAAAAGCTTTTTATTTTACTCCCGATATTTCTCGTGCTCACCTCCCTCTCCTCATGTTCTTCCGAAGAAAGCGGTGCAGACGCTGTTACCAAAGCCATGCGGGATACTGTCTCGGCTAACTACCGGGCGGATATAACGGCACATTTCCCGTCACGCGAGGTAAGCTTCATCCTTGATTATACCTACAACCGCGAGGGAGATGACCGTGCGTGCGTGGTGTCACCGGATGAAATTGCAGGTATGTGCTTCACCGTAACGGGCGAGCGCTCAACAATAAGCTTTGACGGCGCAAACCTTGAAATGGGCAGACTCAACGAGGATAATCTGTCCCCACTTTCCACCGTTCCTGTTCTTATGAAGCACTGGACGGGCGGAAACATAAGCGAGCAGAC
>JAFQVE010000037.1 GCA_017408185.1 Oscillospiraceae bacterium
ATTCACAGCCACAGAGCTTACCTTACCGTCGCGAAGATAGAGCTTCATACGATATACACCGCTTCCGGTTTCCACCGACATATGCTCACTTCTTACATACCCTTTGTCGTAAAGGTATTTAGCTACACAGCGGATACTGTTACCTGCCATTTTACCTTCGCTCCCGTCACGGTTGAATGAGCGCATTTTCGCATCGGCAACACCGGATTTTTCAATCAGGACAATACCGTCACCGCCGATGCCGTAATGCGGAGTACACAAGCTTACGCACAGCGACTCCGGACACGTGAGTTTGCCGTCAAAGTTTTCTATAAAGATATAATCGTTGCCGCAGGAATGCATTTTCGCAAAGCGGATTTTTTGTCTCCAAAGGCGCATTTCGTTGATATCAACAAGCTCAGTGTTGGAAATGGTAAACCGGCTTTCAATAATATCGGCAAGTGCGTTTGCGGTATCGAGGGACGTAAGGCACGGAATACCGAGCTGCATCGCACGGCGGTGAAGCCGTGTATAATCGCCCACCGTTGCATCCTTTACCGCACCTGTATAGACGATGTAATTAAGCTTTCCGCTTTCCATAAGCTTTGAGAGCTCATTATTCTCCGTTGCATTTGCGACGGAAACAACCGCAATACCTGTCTCTGCTATTGCTGATGCCGTGCCGGTTGTTGCATAAAGAGTTATACCCGCATCGGAAAAGCGTTTTGCCAGAGAAATAATCTCCTGATAGTCGCTTTCTTCTACACTTATAAGCACTCCCGCTTCCTTTTCCGTATGAGGTGACGGAACGGTGAAGCCTGCAGACGTAAGTCCCTTGAACATCGCCTCTGCCATCGTCTTTCCTATGCCGAGCACCTCTCCCGTGGACTTCATCTCCGGACCGAGAATTGAGTTTACATCGTTTAACTTTTCAAACGAGAACACAGGAACCTTTACCGCATAATACGGCGGTGTACGGTATAATCCCGTGCCGTAACCAAGCTCTCGCAAACTTTCTCCGAGCATCACCTTTGATGCAAGGTCTACCATAGGAACATTTGTTACCTTGCTTATATACGGAACAGTTCTTGATGCGCGCGGATTCACCTCGATTACATAAAGCTCGTCATCATAGATAAGATACTGAATATTTACAAGGCCTTTTGTTTTCATCGCAAGCGCGAGCTTTTCAGAACAGTCACAAACCTTCTGCAAAAATTTATCGTTTAAGTTATACGGCGGATAAACAGCAATTGAATCTCCGCTGTGAACTCCCGCGCGCTCTATATGCTCCATAATACCGGGAATGAGAACATCGCGTCCGTCGGAAATTACGTCTACCTCAAGCTCTGTGCCCGGCATATACTTATCAACAAGCACAGGGTTTTCTATACCGCCGGAAAGGATAGCTTTCATATACCTTTCCGTATGCTCGGGAGTTCTTGAAATCGTCATATTCTGCCCGCCGATAACATATGACGGGCGCAAAAGAACAGGATATCCGAAGCTTTCAGCCGCGGCAAGCGCCTCTTCTACGGTATTTACACCCATACCGCGCGGACGCTTTATTCCAAAATTCTCAAGAAGCTCATCAAAGCGGCTTCGATCTTCTGCGACATCTATGCTCTCGGCTGATGTTCCGAGGATTTTTATGCCGTTTTTGTCAAGGAACTGAGTAAGCTTTATTGCTGTCTGACCGCCAAAGGCAACAACAACCCCGACCGGATTTTCCACGCGGATGATATTCATTACATCCTCGGGGGTGAGCGGTTCAAAATACAGCCTGTCTGCCGTGTCATAATCAGTCGAGACGGTTTCGGGGTTGTTATTTACTATGACAACATCATAGCCCATTTCCCTCAGCGTCCAGACGCAATGAACTGAGCTGTAGTCAAACTCAATACCCTGCCCGATACGGATAGGACCTGAGCCGAGCACCATAACAACAGGCTTTCCGCTGCGCGGGAAGCGGCGTGAATCACAAGCGATATCACTGCACGAATAGAAATACGGTGTTTTAGCCGAAAAACGTGCAGCGCAGGTGTCAACCATCTTATAGCTGAAGCTATGCTCCGGAAGAGTCTTTTCCCCGCTGATGCGCGATATTGCGGAATCGGTATAACCATACTTTTTCGCCTGCAAATAATCGCCGCTTGCAAGTCCGTTTGAGATTTTCTTCTCAAAATCGGCAAGATTTTTTATTTTTGAAAGGAAAAAGCGGTCAATTTTTGTTATTTTAAATATTTCATCCACTGTGACACCGGCTTTTAAAGCCTCGAACACAGTAAATATGCGCCGGTCATTCTGCTCCGCAAGGCGTTCAAGCACCGGACGGTTATCGAGAGCCGGAGCATTCAGCGTGTCAAAGGATATTTCCGCACCGCGGACCGCCTTCATTATCGCTTCTTCAAAGCTTTGACCGATGGACATTACCTCGCCGGTTGCCTTCATTTGCGTCCCGAGCTTACGCTCTGACTCCGTGAACTTATCAAACGGCCATTTCGGGAACTTTACAACAACATAATCTATTGCAGGTTCTGCGAGAGCACTCGTAACGCCGGTTATATCGTTACGGATTTCATCAAGAGTATATCCGAGGGCAATCTTGGTTGTTATCTTCGCAATAGGATATCCCGTTGCCTTTGACGCCAGTGCAGATGAGCGCGAAACACGCGGATTTACCTCTATTACCGCATATTCAAAGCTATCCGGATTCAGCGCAAACTGGCAATTGCATCCGCCGACAATTCCTATGGCTGAAATAATGTCAAGTGACGCCTGCCGCAGCATCTGATACTCTTTATCGGAAAGCGTGAGTGCCGGTGCCGCGACAATGGAATCACCCGTATGTATACCTACCGGATCGAAGTTTTCCATTGAGCATACGATTATGGCGTTGCCCTTGCTGTCGCGCATTGTTTCAAACTCGATTTCCTTCCAACCCGCTATGCATTTTTCAATAAGCACCTGAGTTATCGGAGACATATCGAGTCCGCTTTTCGCAATAACAGAAAGCTCATCCTCGTTCTCTGCGATACCGCCGCCTGAGCCGCCGAGCGTAAACGCAGGACGGACGATTACGGGGTAACCTATCTTTTCTGCAATAACAAGCGCTCCTTCGACATTATCGGTAACATCCGACGGAACACACGGCTGACCTATCGCTTTCATTGTATCGCGGAAAAGCTCTCTGTCCTCCGCTTTGTCGATTGCATCGACATCCGTACCGAGAAGACGGACATTGTATTTTGCAAGGGTTCCGTTTCTTTCAAGCTGCATTGCGATTGTAAGCCCCGTCTGCCCGCCGAGACCGGCAAGAAGTCCGTCAGGACGCTCTTTTTCAATTATACGCGCAATCGTTTCTGCATTAAGCGGCTCAAGATAAATCTCATCTGCGAGATTTTTATCCGTCATTATCGTCGCCGGATTGGAGTTTACAAGAACAACATTTATTCCCTCTTCACGAAGCACGCGGCATGCCTGTGCTCCGGCGTAGTCAAACTCTGCCGCCTGACCGATAACTATAGGTCCCGAGCCGATAACAAGAACCTTCTTTATTGATGTATCACGAGAGGATTTCGCGCCGTTATCCATGTAAAGCAGGTCGGCATTACAACTACGTACAGCCGGCAGTTTTTCAGGTTTTTGCGGCAATTTTTGCGGTATTTCATCACAAATCACAGCACTTACCGTTTCTTCATCACGCAGAATGCGAATAATTTCACGCGTATCCACACCGGAGATGCCGCACACTCCTTTTTCTTTTAAATATTCATCAAGACATCCCTCGGAGCGGAAATTTGACGGAGAAGGGCAAAGCTCACGAACAACAAAACCCAAAGGAGCATTGTCCCCGATTTCTTCATCCTTTATTATACCGTGGTTTCCGACAAGCGGAAATGCAGACACCACAAGCTTCCCTGCATTTTCTTCCCGGGAGAGGGTTTTCATATATTCCATTTCTGTTGTAAAAACAAGCTCGCCGCAGGCGTCGTTTAATGCGCCCATCCGCTTTCCTTCAAACACATCGCCGGTACTCAGCACCAGATATGCCATAATTATTAAACCTCCTCAAAAAACGCACACGGACATATGCATTGCAGCATATGTCCGCTTACCGTATTTATAAAGTCGCAGCCATTACCGCTTTTATTGTGTGCATACGGTTTTCAGCCTCATCAAAAACAATGGACTGTTTTCC
>JAFQVE010000296.1 GCA_017408185.1 Oscillospiraceae bacterium
CATAACAACACTTCTGCGATATTCGTCCACACTGTCATTTACATAAGGCGCAGACACATCCATAACCTGAACATCTTCGCCATAATCATAATGGAGTGATTCACCTCTCGGTTCGTCCGGTGAAAAAGCTTCTTTATCATCCACAAGTACAACGTTATGGGAAAGAGACCTTCCAACCCACTGGAGACGGTTCGGCTGTGTTCCCGTCGCCTCCGGATATCCGAGATCAGGAAGAAAGTCAAGACCGAACGCAGTAAGTCCGAGATTCAATGTATCGTTGTGAGCGTGACCATCACTTGTTCCGAAATACATCCATGCATTTCGTGTGGTATCTGTTGATGTCTGATTATTGGAACTACGGTATTCTCCGCCATCACGAAGTATGGCATAACCAAAGTTCGTCATTGCCTCAGAGGTTCGGATCAAAGTTCCTTTTTCATCAATAATAGCCTGCACTTCATCTTCAAGACGCTCAGGATCTTTTGTGTAGATATCATAGTGAAGTCCTTCGCTTGTGTTTCCGTTTATAAGATAAAGCATCTGTGCAAAAACGGGGTCACCAAGTCTTACAAAACCCTGAATGAGCTGATTCTCCTCATACCATTGACTTGAAGTCATGGTCGAGAAGCTATCACCTATATTTGCAGAATGGTTACCTGTTACAAGAGGAAGGTTTGAGTAGAACATCTTAACAAATTTTGGATTGTTATAGAAGCTTGCGGCACTATATCCGTCATATCCGTCAAGATACTCCTGAATGCTTATAAGTGTTGTGTGCCAGTCGGCATTGTATTCAGAGCCTTCATTTCCCTGTCCGTCGGCATCGACCTCGTTTGCCAATCGTGCAGCAATACCTCCGCCGAGACACGGCTCTGACTGAGTCCAGCCCGGAGCCATAAGATAATCAAGCCAGTATTTTGTATCTGGCATTGTATCAAGAACAACTGCCGCAAGTGCATTTGCACTCTGCGGATATCCGAAGTTACCTGCTATCTTGCAGGTCGGAAGTGCGTCAAGTGCTCCACGGAGTATTCCGTCTTCAACATTTGTGCGTATCTGTGATGGAGTTTCCTTTGCGTGGCGCATTTTTATACTCTTGGATTTGTCATTCAAGTATTTTACTACAAACTGATCATCATAGCACTCAAAAACCTTATCATATGCGGCAAAGAATATTTTCATATTCGTGCCTTCCCAGATTCGTCCGAGAATCTTTCCGTCACCTATACCGCCATCTGAATTTGATACCCAGCTTCCCCAAGGCTCAAGGTCATAATCGGGATAGAAGTCTGCAACACGGTCAAGCAGAATTGCCGCAACTCTGCCATACTTAATATCCCCTGTATAGAAATAAGCATCGGAGCAATAACGTACTGCATTTACAACAGCACCACCTCTCCAAATACCATAATGGAGATACTGTGCAATATATGTATGACGCTCGGGTCTTGTTCCGTTTTTATATGAAGTTCCGTCAATCTTTCTCGGAACATATCCCCAGCCGTCGTCAACACCCCAGGTCTCGGTTGTTTCTCCCGGTCGAAGTCCCTGGTTTGCGTTCAGAGTTTTTACTTTTTCAAGATCTGAATAGAGCTTATTTACAAGATATCCGTTTTCATTGCCATAGCCGTAATAGGGATACCATTCGTTTGTCCACTCATCCTCCGGTGCAACACATTCGCAAACTGCATCCGGTGAGCCGTGATGAACGAGCGCGTGATGTTTTGAGAGTGCACGCATTCTGTCAAACTCGCCATATTCATTAAGTCCCAGCTTATAGAAGTTTGCAAAATCGTTGCTCGGGAAAAGTCGCTTACAGTCGGGGCACTGGATTTTCCAGGGTCGTGTAAGTGCATTGCTTGTCCAGGGCGGTGCACCGTATTTAGCACTGATATTTTCTCCGCAGAAGCGACAATATCCCGTGTATGGGTCGGATCTTGCTCCGACTCCTGTTCCTCTCGGAATACCTTCGGAAGCAATCATATCATACAGTGCATCAATATTTTCCACGTAGCGGTCTGCCTGATTGATTATGCTTTTTACTTCTTTCTTTGCCCAATCATATTTTTCGTAGTTTTCCCGTGCAGCTTCTCTTTTTCCATCGGTCATATAGCTTGCACGCTTTTTACCTATAACGACAGGAAGAGTTACTTCA
>JAFQVE010000297.1 GCA_017408185.1 Oscillospiraceae bacterium
AACTACTGGCTTTCCGAGGTATATGACGATGAAATCGGCGATGCTCACCGCAACGCTGACCTTCACATCCATGACCTTTCAATGCTCACCGGTTACTGCGCCGGTTGGTCGCTCAAGCAGCTTATCCAGGAAGGTCTCGGCGGCGTAACAGGCAAGATTACCTCTGCACCCGCAAAGCATCTTGCAACGCTCTGCAACCAGATGGTAAACTTCCTCGGCATCATGCAGAACGAATGGGCAGGCGCTCAGGCATTCTCCTCCTTTGACACATACCTTGCACCTTTCGTAAAGGCGGACAACCTCCCTTACGACCAGGTAAAGAAGTGCATTGAGTCCTTTATCTACGGTGTTAACACCCCCTCACGTTGGGGTACTCAGGCTCCTTTCTCTAACATCACTCTTGACTGGACCGTTCCGAACGACCTTGCAGAGCTTAACTGCATCATCGGCGGAAAAGAGGCAGACTTCAAGTACAAGGACTGCCAGAAGGAAATGGATATGGTCAACCGCGCATTCATCGAGATTATGATTGAGGGTGACGCAAACGGCCGCGGCTTCCAGTATCCGATTCCGACTTATTCCATCACCTCCGATTTTGACTGGTCGGAAACCGAGAACAACAAGCTTCTCTTTGAAATGACATCAAAATACGGCACACCGTATTTCTCAAACTACATCAACTCCGATATGGAGCCGAGCGACGTCCGAAGCATGTGCTGCAGACTTCGCCTTGACCTCCGTGAGCTCCGCAAAAAGTCCGGCGGCTTCTTCGGAAGCGGCGAAAGCACAGGTTCTGTCGGTGTTGTAACTATCAATATGCCGAGAATCGCATACCTTGCAAAGGACGAAAAAGAGTTCTACGAGCGCCTTGATAAGCTTATGGATATCGCGGCACGCTCTCTTAAGGTAAAGCGTACCGTTATCACAAAGCTTCTTGATGCAGGTCTCTACCCTTACACAAAGCGCTACCTCGGAACCTTCAATAACCACTTCTCAACAATCGGTCTTGTCGGTATGAACGAGGTCGGCTTAAACGCAAAGTGGCTCGGCAAGGACCTCACCGACGAGAAGACACAGCAGTTCACGAAGGACGTTCTCAACCATATGCGTGAGAGACTTTCCGACTATCAGGAACAGTACGGCGACCTTTACAACCTCGAGGCAACCCCTGCAGAGTCCACAGCATTCCGTCTTGCAAAGCATGACCTTAAGCGCTATCCGAACATTATCACTGCTGCAAAGAGCGAAGACGATGCTCCGTACTACACAAACAGCTCTCACCTTCCGGTAGGATACACCGAGGACATCTTCACAGCCCTCGATATCCAGGACGAGCTCCAGACGCTCTACACATCAGGTACTGTTTTCCACGCATTTCTCGGCGAAAAGCTTCCGGATTGGAAGGCTGCTGCAAATCTTGTCCGCAAGATTGCAGAAAACTACAAGCTTCCGTACTACACCCTTTCTCCGACATATTCCGTATGTAAAACACACGGATATATCGCAGGTGAGAAGTTCGAGTGCCCCGAGTGCGGCGAGAAAACAGAGGTTTACAGCCGTATCACCGGTTACTACCGCCCGGTTCAGAACTGGAACGATGGAAAGAGCCAGGAATATAAGGACAGAAAGGTTTACGACATTGCAAACTCAAAGCTCACAAGAGCGGGGCGCGAAGAAGCCGTAACCGAAACCCTTACACCTCCGTCTGCTGAAGAGAACAAAACTCCCGACGGCAACTACCTCTTCACAACAGCAACCTGCCCCAACTGCAAAATCGCATGTGCAACGCTTGACAAGGCAGGCGTAGAATATGAAAAGCTTCTTGCAAACGAAAACAAAGAGCTCGCAGAAGCACTCGGCATCAAGCAGGCTCCGACGCTTGCAGTTGTCAGAAACGGCGAAGTCACAAAGTACACCGGCGTTTCCGATATTAAGAAAATGCTTAATGCTTAATGAATTGTAGGGATTATATATGTATGATATTATAATAATCGGCGGTGGCCCGGCAGGGCTTACCGCCGCCCTCTACGCAAGAAGGGCAAACAAAAGCGTGCTTGTTATCGAAAAGGGCAGCTTCGGCGGACAGATTACATACTCTCCGAAGGTTGAAAACATCCCGGGCTTTTTAAGCGTAACGGGTAATGAATTTGCCGAAAAGCTCGTCGAACAGGTTCTTGAACAGGGTGCTGATGTTGAAGCGGCAGAGGTTCTTGAGGTTCGCGACGGCGATGTGAAAACCGTTGTCACCGACAGCGGTGAGTTTGAAGGCAAAACCGTCATTATTGCAACAGGTGCGCGCCACAGGCTTCTCGGTCTTCCGAATGAGGAAAGCTACGTCGGCGAGGGCATTTCCTTCTGCGCCGTTTGTGACGGTGCGTTTTATGAAGACAAAACCGTAGCCGTTATCGGCGGCGGAAACTCCGCCTTGCAAGAGGCGCTTCTTCTTTCTGACCTTGCAAAGAAGGTTTACGTTGTTCAGAACCTTGATTTCCTCACGGGCGAAGAAAAGCTCTCCGAGCAGCTTTATGAGCGCGAAAACGTCGAGATAATTCTCGGAACTGTTGTTAAAGCGCTCCACGGCGAGGGTGAGCTTACGGGTATTACCGTGGCTAATGAAAAAAGCGGCGAAGAAACGCTTCTTTCCGTTGACGGAATGTTCGTCGCAATCGGGCTTGTCCCGCAGAATGAGATTTTTTCCGGTATTTTGTCGTTAGATGGGCGCGGTTATGCCGTGGCGGGCGAGGACTGCATCACCTCAGCCCGCGGCATATTCGCCGCAGGCGACTGCCGTGTAAAGAAAATACGTCAGGTTGCAACAGCTGCAGCGGACGGTGCGATCGCCGCGCTTGCCGCTTGTGACTATATCGACGGAAGATAAACTTAGGGGCTGTGAAAACCAGCCCCTATTAAATTGCTGAGGTGGTGATTGTAATGAAGCTTATAATTGCAGAGAAGCCGAGTCTTGGGCGCAATATTGCCGGAAGTATCGGCGCAAAAAGCCGCGGTGACGGATTTTTGTTTGGAGACGACTACATAGTCACATGGGTTTTCGGCCATCTGTTTTCACTTGCAGATATCGAGCATTACAATCCAAATCCGGACGGAACAAACCGCTGGTCACTGAAAAACATCCCCTGTTTTCCCGAACGGTTTGTGTTCGAGCTTAAACGGGATTCTGCCACAAAGCAGGTTGACAGCGGTGTAATCAAGCAGTTTGAAACAATAAAAGCGCTCATAAACCGCGATGATGTTGATATGATAATAAATGCAGGCGATGCCGATCGTGAAGGCGAGATAATCGTACGCACCTGCGTAACTCAGGCACTTGAGTCAGAAAAGCCTTTTATGCGCCTATGGCTTCCCGACCAGACTCCGGAAACAATCCGCACCGCGCTCTCTGAGATGAAGCCCGAAACGGAATATGAGAATTTGGCAAACGAGGGCTATGCGAGAACATATATCGACTGGCTTTACGGCGTTAACCTCACGAGATATGCAACGCTAAAAAACGGCAGGCTCCTGCGTGTCGGCCGCGTTATCGTTCCTATCGTAAAAGCAATATATGAGCGCGATATGGCAATAAGAAACTTCAAGCCCGACATTTACTATGCCTTGGTAAGCAAAGCAGAAACAAACGGCGAAGAAATTGAGCTTCAAAGCAAGGAGCAGTTTGCAAAAAACGAGCTTCGCAAGGCTCAGGAGACATGCGATAAATACAACGCAGAACGCGCCCTTGTCACTTCAAAAAAGAAGAAAAAGGACACCATGCGTCCCGGAAAGCTTTATTCGCTCACAAAACTGCAAAACGTTCTCGGCAAAAAATATAAAATGCCGATGGAGCAAAGCCTGAAAATAGTTCAGGAGCTTTACGAGCGCGGATATGTAACCTATCCGCGAACAAACTCTGAATATCTTGCAACTGCCGAAAAGGGCAAGGTTAAAAATATACTCGATGCCGTAGCAAAAATCGGCTATCCCGTAAAATTCAAAGACGGCAAAACGATATTCGACGACTCAAAGATTGAATCCCACTCCGCCCTTACCCCCACGCACAAGATACCGAAAAAGACGGACCTTTCTCAGGATGAATTTACCGTTTACTCTACCATTATGCGCCGCTTTGTCGCTGTTTTCTGTGCAGAGGATTGTGTTGTGGAAAAGACAGAAATAACAATAGATGTAGGCGGTTTTGAGGAATTCAATCTGAAAGGCACGGTTATTACGGAACCGGGCTGGACGAAATATGATGATTATTCGAAGAAAGACAAAATTCTCCCCGCTCTTGAAAAGGGCGATACGGTGAATATTGACTTTAAGCCTACCGAGAAGGAAACTCAGCCGCCAAAGCACTATACAATCGAAACGCTTAACAACTACCTCAAAAACCCATTCCGCGAGGATAAGAAAAAAGCTGCCGAGGAAGAAAGCGACGAGGAAGAGTATAAGGCGATTTTCGAAGGGCTTGAGCTCGGCACGGAAGCCACGCGCACCGGCATAATCGACAACGCAAAGAAAAGCAGATACATAGAGCTGAAAAAAGACGTTTATAAAATTCTGCCGGACGGAGAAAACCTTATAGAGTCACTTGCGCGGATGAACATAAATATGGACAAATACAAAACCGCCGAAGTCGGCAAGGCTCTTAAAAAGGTGTTCCGCGGAGAAATACACATTGATAACAGCATTGAGCTTGCAAAGAGCGAAATCCGCGAGGTTTTCGAGCAAAAGCCACAGCCGCCCGAGCTTGATACCGATGACGGATTTTTCGGCGATATTGCCGGTAAATGCCCCTTGTGCGGATGCGATGTCACACGCACAAGCTTCGGCTACGGATGCTCAGGATATCGTGAGAGCGGGTGCAAATTCGGCATCAGAAACGTTATATGCTCGCGCGTTATATCAATAGCAAATGTCCGCACGCTTCTCGAAACCGGAAAAAGCCACAAAATAGAAGGCTTTATCTCCCCGCGCACGGGAAAAAGCTTTTCGGCATATTTAAAGCTTGATTCCGGCCGCGCGGTATTTGACTTTGAGGATTAAATTGAAAAAGAATAAGCATCTGCAGGGCGTTGTTTTATCTTGCAGATGCTTTTTTACGTGCAAAGCATTGACATTGCACATAAAAACAGCTATAATGAATATACTAAGAGTGAAAGGTGGTTATCTTAATGTCAACAACAAACGTTACTATCCGTATGGATAAAGAATTAAAAAAGCAAGCGGATGATTTATTCGCAGCACTCGGTCTTAATATGTCAACCGCAATGGGCGTTTTTTGCAGACAAGCTGTGCGCCTTGGGAAAATTCCTTTTGAGCTTGCAGTTGATATGCCTAACTCAGAAACTCTCTCCGCAATTGATGATGTAAACAATAATCGCAATATGAGCAAGGCGTATGATGATATGGATGAGCTTATGAGGGACTTATATGCTTAAAGTAAGATACTCCGCAAGGTTTAAAAAGGATTTCAAAGTAATAATCAAGCGCGGGTATAATGTTTCCTTGTTTGAGGAAGTTCTGGCTCTGCTACGCGAAGAGCTTCCTCTTCCCGAAAAATACAGCGACCACGCCCTGAAAGGCGACTATCTCGGTCACCGGGAATGTCATATCACCCCTGACTGGCTTTTGATATATAAAAAAGAAAACGATATGCTGACTTTATCATTAACCCGAACAGGAAGCCACAGCGACCTGTTTTAGTAAAAAGAATAAGCATCTGCAAAGTGATTTTAACTACTTTGCAGATGCTGTTGTTTTTTACTTAATCAAAATAAGCTTTATCAAAATAGTCTTCTTTGGCTTTGTTCAGAAGATATGTATCCTCTTTGAAAGCCTTGTATGTTTCTGCAAGCCTTTCGCTCATAATTCGCGCACCCGCTTTGGCAATCCGCTCGTTAAGACCGTATGGATCATCTCCGTCAAACCAATCCGGCTGAAAATAAATCCAGCCTCCCATTGAAAGCACTACGCCTGAATTTATAAGCTTCTCAAGCTCCGGTATATCACGCTTTGCTCCGCTCTCAATCCCAAGTCTGTCAAGATGAATGGATTCAGGAGCTGCCGCCATCGTAATCGCCGCCTCATTCATGCAGGCATGCCCCGTTATCATCCCCGCCTCATGGTACTTCAGAATAAGTGCTTCATCCTCAGGTGTAAGCTCGGGAATGGACCCGCTTCCTTTCTCAAGAAGAATCTCTGCCATTGCATGAGGAACTATTCCACGAGTGCACGTATATGCAAAAACGGATTTATGAGCCCTGACTCCCCAATTTCTCGCAAAGGTCTGCAGCCATGGCTGGTTGCCGCCGTGGCTGTTTACAACGAGAATTTTATTAAAACCGTTTGCTTCTATTTCATCACAAAGCTGCTCAAGTAAAAGCATCTGCGTGCGGACATCAAGGCAAATTGTTCCTTCCGGGCGTTTCGCATGAGCTCCGCAGGGAACATCTCCGAATACGAAATCCGGAAAAACGCAAACTGTCTCAAGCTGCGATGCAAGGTGAGCAACATAGCTTCCTTTTATTATATCTGTACCAAGCGGGCAGTGCAGACCGTGCTTTTCAACGCAGCCCATAGGGATAACGCAGGTACGGTTTGAAGCCTCGCGAAGCTTCGGAAAATCCATACTGTTTGTATACAACCATCTTGTTTCCATAAAGAACATCTCCCTTGGTTTTTTATAATTCTACCACAAGGAAAGATAGTTGACAATGTAAAAAAACGCACACTTGAAGGTGGATCTTTCGACCTTTCAAGTGTGTTCGTTTTTATCCTCAATTCAAACTGTTTCCGGCAGTGCTGTGCGGATATCTGCCATATATTCGTCAATGCTGTACGCACCTGTACTCCAGCTTCCGTTGTCGTAATAAAGAACGGAAACAGACGCATTTGACGGCCACGAAAGATTTCCCATATCTCCTGCCGTGCCGTACTTTGCCAAAGAATATGCCACGCGCACCGGTGTTGCATGAGATGCAACGACTATCGTTTTTCCGTCGTTTACCTCTGCTTTTTCCCGCAAAGCCGCCATC
>JAFQVE010000298.1 GCA_017408185.1 Oscillospiraceae bacterium
ATTTGCAGCATATCGCGATGTCCGTGACCGGAGGTTCTTCCGTAATACATCCACACATCGTGGCGGAAATCGCGATCCGGGATAGCACCCGTACTCTTTACAAGCTCTCCGCCGCGCAAAAGGCCGAGACCAAAGCCTGTAAGGTTCTCACTGACAAACTTATATTCGCCCTCTTCATCGATTATTTTTTGTATTCTGTCTGCAAGGCTTGAGTTGTCACTGAACATATCAATGTGAATATCGTCAAGCTCTCCGCCGACTGCCCAATAGTAATTTCTTGCAAGCTGCGGATCACCGAGCATATTAAATGCACGGAGAGTAGAATCCGCAATATTCGCTTTTCCCTTATTTCCCGCTGCGCCTGAATCTCCGATATGCAGTGCATATCCGTTACCTACATGCTCTTTTATAAACGAATTAAACATCTTAACGAATTTTGGATTCTCAAAAAGATTGAGAGCAGAATCCGCACCATATCGGTAAATCGTCTCTGCAATGTCAAGCCCTTCGGTCAGCCAGAGCAGATTGTATCCTACGCCTGCTTCGTTTCCGAACCCGTCGCGGTCAACATCGTTCATATAGCGGGTAAGCATCTCTCCGCCCTTTGTTTCAACGGTTGCAATAAATTCGCGGTTCTGATATATCGAATCGTATACCTTTACCTTTGTTTCTCCGAACGGTTTTATGAGCCAATCAAACATCTCATTCGTCTCTTCCTCTACATCAAGCGCAACCGCCGCAAGAGTTACAACAAGCTGATGCATACCGAAGTTACCGAGGATTTTAGCCTCCTTTGCCGCCTTAAAGCTTTCACGGAGAACATTGTTTTCAATATTCTCACGAATGAGATCTCCGTTTGTTTTTGGATTTGTTACACCCTTGAGTGTTCGTGCCCGCTCGGAGAGATATTTTATAACCTCGGCATCATCCATCATCGGATAGAAAGCATCATATGCACGGATAAGAGGCTCCGCAACACGTGTTTCCCAGATATTACCGACGGTCTTTCCCGAATAATCTCCGCCGTGGGAGTGAGGATATGAAAGGCTTACCTTCTGAATATCATAAGCCGGATAAACATCTGCCATACGGTCAAGAAGAATAACGCCTGCACGGCCGTATTTTTTATCTCCTGTGTAAAGATACGCCTCGTACAGATCCATAAGCGCACGCGAAAGAATTGATGTCTCTGCTCCGTTATTATTCCAAAGCTTATGGTGATAGTGGGCAATTGTTGACCACTTCGGGTTCGTCACAACGCTCTCATCCGATCCCGGAACGCCGTCACGCGGGGACCAGCCGAAGCCGTCATCTACCATCCATGTGCTGTTCTTGTCGTTATACAGCTCATTTTTGAGATAACCGTAGCCGTAGTCGCTTCCGGTCTTTGCATATTCCTCCGCAAAAAGAATGCGGTGGTTTTCAAGTGCCAGCTCACGCGAGAAAGTTCCATCATCTGTTATACCGAGCTTATAGAAGCTTTCAAAATCGTTACTTGGGAACAGCCTCTTACAGTTGGGACACTGCACCTTCCACGGGCGGTTAATCGGGTCAACCACCCATGAATATGCGCCCGTCGTCTTTGCAACGCTGACCTCACACCCTGGGCAGATATATGTCATAGTTGCCGGAGAAGTAAGTGTTGCGATAGTATATCCGCGCGGAATACCTTCCGTCGGCACCGCGTCATACAAAAGGTCAATGTTTTCTACCCACTTATCGGCATTTTTCTTTGTTGTGTCTACAAGGGATTTTGCCCATTCATATGTTTTTGCATTCTTGAGGGCGTTTTCGCGCATCACATTTGTGTATATCGTAGGCTCTGCTTTTGACGAGCTTGATATAAACTTCGCATCGCATGAAAACTCCCATCCCTCAGCTTCATTTTTCGCGGTCACGCGCACCGTACCGACGCCGCGTGATACGTAATGTGCATATCCGTTTTCCGCATAAATTATATCCGGCGTAAGGTTTTCATAGCTGAAAAAAGTCGTTGCGCCGTCAAGTGCTACGGTTTCGCCGTTGTTCTTTACTCCCGTTACGATAATGCGTGAACCGTCCTCATCCAGTGCCGAAACAACTGTATCTTCTGTCTCTGCCGTGATTGCAGAAAGCTTAACGTTCTCAATCTTCACCGTTTTGCTTACGGATTTTTCGGTGTTATTGAAGGTTGCATATGCCGTAACCGTAACATCACCTTCCGACAGTGCATAGAAAACGCCGTCTTCAATCTTTGCCGAACCTGTTCCGTTTGAAAGCTCATAACGTACATTCGAAACGTTGCGGGCATCCGTTACGCTTCCGTCAGAAAGAATTACAGAGGCTTCAAGTGCTTTGGAGCTTCCGGTGAAGTATATAGTATCTTCATAGAGGTTTACATCAACTTCTTTATAGATAACGTCACTTACAGTAACCGTCGTACTTCCGGACACATCATATCCGTTGAGCTTTCCTGCTGTTGTAAGCGTTGCACGGCCGGGGGCTTTTGCCTTAAAGCTTCCGTCAGATACGGAAACTATATTCTCTTCCGAGCTTGTAACGGGAAGCGTTACCTCAACCGAGCCGTCAGAAGAAACAAGCGGAAGATAGTATACTGCGCCGTTATTCTGCGTCACACGGATTTTGTAATCATCGCTCTCTCCTGCCGCATAAGTCGAACGGCCTTTTTCTATTTCGACTTTTGAAATTCCGTCGAGGGCTGCACGACCTTCAAATCCTACACTTCTTATAAAGAGATTTGTCCCTCCGCTCGTCTTCCCGCCGTTTCGGATAAGAAGAGTATGTGTTTTTCCTTCTTCGAGATATAAAGACCGAAGCTTTTTCGGTACGGATGTATAAATATCGCCCGGCGAAGCATATGTATCGTATTCGCCGACATATTTTCCATCTACATAGAACTTTGCAAGACCTGTGCTTATATATTGTATAGCCTCTGCCGTCAGGTCATAATATCC
>JAFQVE010000299.1 GCA_017408185.1 Oscillospiraceae bacterium
ACAGTACCTTTATACATAAATTATAAGATATGCACTGATAATTTGTCAACTGAAAGTTAATTTCGGTGTTTTTACTCTTGTATTGTTGCCGTTTTTATGATATACTTAAAAAATATGAAAAGAACAATATGTATTAATGTTTAAAGTAAAGGACAGGTGTATTATGAAGAACAGCGAAAAGACAATGGAAAAAATCGTCTCCCTGTGCAAAGGGCGCGGCTTTGTGTACAGTGGCAGTGAAATCTACGGCGGTCTCGCAAACACGTGGGACTACGGCCCGCTCGGCGTTGAGTTTAAGAATAACGTAAAGCGTGCATGGTGGAAAAAATTTGTTCAGGAATCTCCGTACAACGTAGGTCTTGACAGCGCAATTCTTATGAACCCGCAGGTATGGGTTGCTTCCGGTCACGTCGGCGGCTTCTCCGATCCGCTTATGGACTGTAAGGAATGTAAAACCCGCCACCGCGCAGACAAGCTCATTGAGGATACCGGTGTAAATCCGGCAGGCTGGAGCTTTGACGAGATGGCAAAATACATTGCAGACAACAACATCTGCTGCCCGGACTGCGGTAAGTGCAACTTTACCGACATCCGCAAGTTCAACCTCATGTTCAAGACCTTCCAGGGTGTTACCGAGGATGCAAAGAACGAGCTTTATCTCCGTCCGGAAACAGCTCAGGGTATATTCGTTGACTTTAAGAACATTGCACGCACAACAAGAAAGAAGATGCCTTTCGGCGTTTGCCAGATCGGTAAATCCTTCAGAAACGAAATCACTCCCGGTAACTTTACCTTCAGAACACGTGAGTTTGAGCAGATGGAGCTTGAATTCTTCTGCCGCCCGGGAACTGACCTTGAGTGGTTTAAATACTGGAAGGACTACTGCGAAAACTTCCTTCTCTCCCTCGGCATTGCGAGCGAAAACTTAAAGCTTCGCGACCACGAGCAGGAGGAGCTTTCCCACTATTCAAACGCTACAACAGACATCGAATTCCTCTTCCCGTTCGGCTGGGGCGAGCTTTGGGGCATTGCCGACAGAACTGACTTTGACCTCACCGCTCATCAGACTCATTCCGGAGAGAGCATGGAATTCTTCGATACGGAAACAAACGAAAAGTATGTTCCGTATGTTGTTGAGCCGTCACTCGGCTGTGACCGTGTTGCTCTCGCATTCCTCTGTGAAGCATATGATGAAGAGGTTGTCGATGCAGAGAAGAATGACGTCCGCGTTGTTCTCCGTCTCCATCCGTACCTCGCTCCGTTCAAGGCAGCTGTTCTTCCGCTCTCGAAGAAGCTTTCAGAGCAGGCAGGTAAGGTATATGCAGACCTTTCCAAGAAGTTTATGGTTGACTTTGACGATGCCGGTTCTATCGGTAAGCGTTACCGCCGTCAGGACGAAGTCGGAACTCCGATTTGTATCACCTACGACTTCGACAGCGAAACAGACGGCTGCGTAACAGTCCGTGACCGTGACACTATGCAGCAGGAGCGTATCAAGATAGAAGACCTCGCAGCATACATCGAAAAGAAAATTGAATTTTAAGTGAGCCTAATAAAAGTTACCCTTCCGCGAAAATTCCCTACGGAAGGGTAACTTTTTATCGTTTTTTCACACATAAGGTATCAATACGGTTCTTATATGCATAAAATAGGTTGACATCCGTTATACTATATTGTATAATTAAATCACAAGAAGGGAGTGGTATTATGTCTCAGGCAACATTCAGCGTCCGTATGGATGATGGTTTGAAGAAAGAGTTTGATAATTTATGTTCCGATTTCGGTATGAGCATGTCCACGGCAATTACGGTCTTTGCAAAGGCTGTCGTGCGTGAACGTAAAATTCCGTTTGAAATTTCCGCGCAGGACCCTTTTTACTCCGAGAAAAATCTTAAATACCTTGCCGCATCCTTAGAAGCATACAGATCCGGCAAACTCACTTCCCATGAGTTGATAGAGGTTGACGATGAATAAGTTATGGACAGATGATGCGTGGGAAGATTATCTTTATTGGTCTTCCGAGGATAAAAAAACGCTGAAAAGAATAAATCTGCTTTTAAAAGATATCGACCGGAATCACTATGACGGAATAGGAAAACCCGAACCGCTTAAATTTGAACTTCAGGGTTTCTGGAGCCGGCGCATTGACGAGCGCAACCGGCTTGTTTATAAAATCGAAGATAACAATGTTATCATTCTCCACTGTAAAGGTCATTATGAATAAAAGTTACCCTTCCGCAGGCAATGCCCACGGGAGGGTTTGCTTATATATGTATTTCCTTACTCAAGCAAAGCTTGATATGAATATTTCAAGACCGATGAAGATGAGGATGAGTCCACCGAGGATACCGGCTTTGCCGGACATTTGCGTACCTGCTTTTTTACCTACAAACAACCCGCCATAGCAGATTCCAAACGTTACCGCCGCGATAATAAGCGCGGCAAGAAATGCCTTGAAAAGGCCGTAATCCGCGATGGTAAAACCGACAGACAGTGCATCAATGCTTGTTGCCACGCCCTGAACGAGAAGCGCCCAGAGTCCGACGCCGGGCTTTTCACAGTCATCGCCGCCTTTATTTTTTATGCCGTCGTATAGCATATTACTGCCTATATAGACAAGAAGAATGAGCGCAATCCACGGAATGAATTTTTCAAACGCTTTGAAGTGCTGTACTATTGTATGTATGCAAAGCCAGCCCGTCATTGGCATAAGTGCCTGAAAAAACGCAAACACACCGGCAATACCGCACATTTTACCGTTCTTCATACACGGCTCATTAAGTCCGTTTGCAAGCGATACAGAAAAAGCATCCATCGCAAGTCCTACACCGAGAAGTATGCTGTTGAAAAAGAAAGTGAATCCCAGATTCATTTTTGAAACCTCCGTTGCGATATAAATAACACAAGCTGTTTATTCAGCAAACTCATGTTTTACTAAAATCTCTGACATGCCAAGCTCTTCATTTTTCAGGATATGAACGTCACTGAAGCCATATTCGCTCATAAGGCGCTTTTTGTTGCATTTTTTCTGCCCGCTCATAACCGACACGCGCTTTGGATTAACGGAAACATGTATCACCCCTCCGCGATATCCGCAACGCTCGATCTCTGCTCTGACAAGACGCAAAAAGCGCTCTGACATTGCCATTTCACCAAGTGCCGGATGGTACGCTCCGCAAAGTGCCTCTCCATCGGACAAATCATCTGTCGGATTAAGTCCGAAGCGTATTACCGGAATGCCTTTTTCTTCAAATATCTCAAGTATCTCTCCACCGAGACGTGCTGCCGTCTCAGGCGTTGCAGGCGTGTACTTTCCTGCACGCCATAGCGCTTCGAGCACGGTGTCGCGCACCACGACAGTCGGATAAACGCGTACCCCATCCGGTGCAAGAGATGCTATTTTTTTCGCCGTGTATATATCCTTTTCATCATCAGAGCCGGGAAGATGCGTCATCATCTGCAATATAAGCGAAAATCCGTGTTTTCTGATAAGCGCCACTGCGTTTTCGGTATCTTCCGCCGTATGCCCCCTGCCCGAAGCCTTCAGCACATCCTCACACATCGACTGTGTCCCCAGCTCAATCGTACGCACGCCATATTCTTTGAGAATACAAAGCTTTTCCTCATCTATGCTGTCCGGACGTGTGGAAAGACGTATTGACGAAAGCTGTCCCTCGTCGATAAAACGCTTTGCCGCCGAAAGATATTCAAGCATAAGGGGTCGCTCTATCGCAGTAAAGCTTCCGCCGTAAAAAGCAACCTCGGGGTTTTCACCCGAGTATTGAAGTGCGTTTTCTATAATAGCGGAAATCTCGCGCCCTTCCGGCGGAACAAGCGTTCCCGCTATTTTTTTCTGATTGCAGAAAACACAATCGTGCGGGCATCCTGCATGGGGGATAAAAACCGGTATAATTCGGCTCATTGCTCCATTCCCATAAGCTTTAATGCCTCACGCGCTGCCATCTGTTCTGCTTCTTTTTTGCTGTGTCCGTGTCCCGTGCCGATGTGGTTGCTGTTTATCATAACCTCAACGGTGAAGCTACGCTCGTGATCCGGACCGTTTGACTCTATAACGTGATACGAAAGCATCTCACCGCGGTTTTTCTGCACGATTTCCTGAAGCGTTGTTTTATAATCCGTAACGCTCCATTCCCCGCCTTTTTCCGCATCAAACACAAATTTTTTTATAAAGCTGCGCGCACTTTCCTCACCCGAATCAAGATAAATCGCTCCTATCACTGCCTCAAAAGCATCGGCAAGAATAGACGGACGCTCCCTTCCTCCGCCGCTTTCCTCTCCGTGACCGAGGCGAAGCTCATCGCCAAGGGAAATCGCCTTTGCCCTGTCGCACAGTGCTCCGGTGCACACAAGTGAAGAACGCATCTTTGTAAGCTCGCCCTCCGGCTCGTCCGGGTACTTGTTGAAAAGATAAAGTGCAGTGTTCATCCCGAGAATGGAATCACCCAAAAACTCAAAGCGCTCATTATCCAATACTCCCGCTGCGCGGTTTTCGTTAGCATATGAGCTATGCGTAAGCGCACGCTCAAGAAGCGCAATATTTTTGAATTTATATCCTATTTCATTTTGAAATCTGCTGTAGTTTTTCTGTGAAGGTTTACTCATCGGCCGCGTTTTCTCCTTTCAGGCTTCGCTCAAGATGGATTGTCATTCCCGAATCAATATAATCTATAGCCTGAATTATACAATGGTAAATCGATTTTGCCTTTGAAGAGCCGTGTGCCTTGATAACCGGCTTCTTTACGCCGAGAAGAGGTGCTCCTCCGGCATCGTTGTAATCAATTTTTTTCTTAAATGCTGCAACGTCCCCCTTAACCATAAGACCTGCAAGCTTTCCTTTGAATGATGCCATAAACATATTCTTAAGCTCGCGCGCGAAAAACATTCCCACGCCCTCCATAGTTTTGAGATAGACATTCCCCGAAAAGCCGTCTGCAACAATAACATCTGCTTTTCCGAGAGGACCGTCACGTCCTTCTATATTCCCGATATAGTTTATCTCTCCGCGCTGCCCCGCCTCGGTAAGAATACGGTTTGCTTCGCGGTGAACCTCGTCACCCTTATGCTCCTCGGTACCGTTGTTCAAAAGTCCGACCTTCGGAGCCTTTACACCGAGCGCATGCTCTGCATAGTATGAGCCCATAAGTGCAAACTGATGCAGATATTCCGGAGTACATTCTGCATTTGCACCGCTGTCAATAAGTACGGCTATTCCGGTAGCAGTCGGGGTAACCGGAGCAAGCGCGGCGCGGCGTATTCCGCGTATACGCTTTACAATAAGAGTTGCCTGAGTAAGCAGAGCGCCTGTGTTTCCCGCGGAAACAAGAGCATCTCCCTTTCCTTCGCTGAGTGTGCGCAATGCAACGGTCATAGATGAATCTGGCTTTTCCTTCATAACCTTAAGCGGATCATCATGCATATCTACGACCTCGCTTGCATGAATCACGCTTATGTTTTTTCTGTATTTCCCCTGTGGGTCCTCTTTGCTAAGATGCGCACAAAGCTCCTTTTCATTGCCGACAAGGACAAGATCAACATCAAGATCCTCTGCGGCAAGAACAGCGCCTTTCACAAACTCGTAAGAGCCGTTGTCACTTCCCATTGTGTCAAGTATTATTCTCATATTCTTACCCAAACCTTTCTGCGCTACAGTTTTTTTGCTATCTCATCTATCACTGCAAGTGAACGCGCGGCAATTGCCGCATTTTTCTCTTTTTTCACTTTTATACGGACATCAAGCGGCGGCATAATGCCAAAATTTATGTTCATCGGTTGAAAATCCCCGACACTGCCGGAGCTTACATACATTCCAAGCGCACCGATTGCAGTAGTCTGAGGAAACTCAGGGCACTGCCCTCCGCACAGCTTCATCGCAAGTGAAATGCCCGCCATAAGCCCGGAGGATGCAGATTCAATATACCCCTCAACGCCGGTCATCTGACCTGCAAAGTAAAGATTTTCATCATTTTTCACCGAATAATCGGGATTAAGAATTCCCGGAGATTTTATATACGTATTCCTGTGCATTACACCGTATCTCACAAACTCTGCATTCCCAAGTCCGGGGATGAGCGAGAAAACTCTCTTCTGCTCTCCGAATTTCAGATGCGTCTGGAAGCCTACAAGATTATACAGCGTTCCCTCACGGTTATCGCGCCGAAGCTGAACAACGGCATACGGCGTCTGTCCTGTTTTCGGATCGCGGAGCCCCACGGGCTTGAGCGGTCCGTACCGGAGCGTATCATAGCCGCGCCTTCCCATAACCTCAACAGGCATACATCCTTCAAACACCTTATCATCCTCAAAGCCGTGAACCTCTGCGGCTTCGGCAGTGACGAGCGCTTCAAGAAAAATTCGGTATTCTTCTTCCGACATCGGGCAGTTGATATAATCCGCCGTTCCTTTGTCGTAGCGGGATTTAAAATACGCACGGCTCATATCAATGCTTTCATACGTTACAATCGGCGCCGCGGCATCGAAAAAGCCGAGAAACTCTCCTCCGCCTAAATGCTCGCGGATTGATGCGCCAAGCTCAGGTGATGTAAGAGGTCCCGTAGCAACGATAAGCGGTCGCTCATCCGGAAGACAGGTTATCTCTTTTTCAACAACGGTTATATTCTCATGTGAACGTATTTTTTTCGTTATATACTCCGAAAAGCGCTGTCTGTCAACAGCAAGCGCTCCGCCTGCCTCAACGCGCGTGTTATCAGCCGCCTCCATTATGAGAGAGGAAAGCCTTCGCATTTCTTCTTTAAGGAGTCCTACGGCATTTTCCACACCTGCAGCGCGCAGCGAATTTGAACAGACAAGCTCGGCATATTCCGGCGATTTATGTGCAGGTGTGTATTTTTCAGGTTTCATTTCGTACAGCGTTACGGAAATACCGCGCTCGGCAAGCTGCCACGCAGCCTCACATCCGGCAAGTCCCGCACCTACTACATATGCTTTATTCACTCTTCTTCCCCGCTGTCTTTTTAGTTGTGGTTTTGGTTGCTTTTTTAGTTGTGGTTTTCGCTGTCTTTTTTGCGGCGCTCTTCTTCGTTGTCTTCTTTTCCGCCTTCTTGGGAGAATCTTCCTTTTTCTTATTCTCCTGCGGCTCGTATCTTTCACATTCCGGATTTGCGCAGAACATCTTCTTGGAACCGCGCCCCGATCTCTTATACATAGTCTTTCCGCAAACCTCGCATTTTGCTTCCTGCGGAACATCCCATGTCATAAACGTACATTCCGGGAACTTTTCACAGCCGTAATACCAGTATCCGTTCTTTGACTTCTTCTTCAGAATCTGCCCGCCGCAAACAGGGCATTCTCCCGGTGTTTTTTCAACAATTGCACGCGTGTTCTTGCACTCAGGGAATCCCGGGCATGCAAGGAACTTTCCAAAGCGTCCTGACTTTATAACCATTTTTCTTCCGCAAACCTCGCAGATTTCATCGGTTTCTTCATCCGGAACTTTAAGCTTCTTGCCCTCAAGCGCAACTTCGGCAGCCTCAAGCTCCTCCGCAAACGGACCGTAAAAATCGGAAAGCGTTTTCTTCCAGTCCTTGTTTCCCGCTTCGACGTCATCAAGCTGTTCTTCCATATGTGCGGTAAACTCAACATCAACTATATCGGCAAACTGCTCTGTCATAAGCCCGTTTACGACCTCGCCGAGCGGTGTCGGCTTTA
The DNA here is from genome assembly GCA_017408185.1 of Oscillospiraceae bacterium. The sequence goes on from JAFQVE010000299.1 coordinate 7,687, forward strand.
AGCTTTTGCCCTCTTTTATGACATACTCACGATTGAGGATTGTAGAAATAGTCGGTGCATACGTACTCGGGCGTCCCACGCCTTTCTCTTCCATCGCCTTGATAAGACTTCCGTCCGTATATCTTGCCGGCGGAGAAGTGAAGTGCTGTTCGCTCTTCTCCCCTTCAAAGGTGAGTGGCTCGTTTTCTGAAAGCTCCGGAAGCGTATTCGCTTCCTCCTCTTCAAGCTCTGCCGCCATATCCGAATACACGGCGGTATATCCGCGAAACGCAACACGTGAGCTTGTCGCACGGAAAATATATTCTCCCGCACCGATATCCACACTCATCGTGTCATATACTGCGTTTTCCATCTGACACGCCACAAAGCGTGACCATATAACGCGGTAAAGCTTATACTGATCCGGAGTAAGGCTCTTCTTTATCTTTTCCGGTGTGAGGAAAACATCAGACGGACGGATTGCTTCGTGCGCATCCTGCGCGCTCTTCTTTGTTTTGAATACACGGCGCATACCCGGAAGAAAATTCTCACCGTAAGCTTCCGCTATATACTTTCGCACATCAACAATTGCCTCATCCGCAAGGCGCAGAGAGTCGGTTCTCATATATGTGATAAGACCGGTTGATCCGATACCCTCAATATCAACGCCTTCATAAAGCTGCTGGGCAATCGTCATTGTTCTGCTGGGCGACATACCGAACCGGCGAGATGCTTCTTGCTGCAGTGTGGATGTGATAAACGGCGGTACGGGTGAGCGCTTTTTCTGCCCACGCTTGATTGTCTTTACGGAAAACTCCGCATTTTTAATGCTGTTTATTATCTTATCCGTCTCCTCGGCAGAAGCAGGCTCGATTTTCTTTTTCTCGGTACCGTGAAATTTTGCCGTGAAGCTTCCGGTATTCGGCGCAATACGTGAAAAGCTTGCATCTATCGTCCAGAATTCCCGCGGGACAAATTCACGGATTTCATTCTCACGGTCAATTACAAGACGTGTTGCAACAGACTGAACCCGCCCCGCCGAAAGACCGTAACGAACCTTTTTCCAGAGAAGAGGAGAAAGCTTATAACCTACTATTCTGTCAAGAAGGCGACGCGCCTGCTGTGCATTCACGAGATTTTCATCTATATCACGAGGGTTTTTAATCCCCTCAGTAATTGCTTTTTTTGTGATTTCGTTAAAAGTGACGCGCTTTGTTTTCTTTTCATCAAGCCCCAGAAGTTCTTTCAGATGCCAGGAAATGGCCTCTCCCTCACGGTCAGGGTCAGTTGCGAGATATATTGCGTCGCTTTCCTCCGCAAGAGCGCGAAGCTCACGTATAAGTGCACTTTTCCCACGGATAGCGAGATATTTCGGCACAAATCCTCCCTCAATATCTATTCCGATGTCACTTTTCGGAAGATCGCGAAGATGTCCCATTGAAGCTTTTACCGTGTATTTACTTCCCAGATGTTTTCCGATTGTTTTAACCTTTGTGGGAGACTCCACTATTACAAGATATGACATATATTTGCTCCTTTTCTGCCGCTTTCCCCCTTGCGGCTTACCTGGTTTTAACTTTATCCTACAGAACGATTCTGTATTTTCCGCCGGGAATCTGCTTTACAGCTCCCCGTATTTCAAGAAGTGTCATAAGAGACAGGAGCCTCTGCATCTTTACTCCGCTTTTCTCCGAAATATCATCAGCGCGAAGCTCCTGCACGCCTATCGCTTTAAGCACCGCTTGTTCCTCGGGAGTGAATTTGCCGAGATATCCGTCAGGGAAAGAAAAACTCTCATCCGTTTTTCCTGATTTGTTTACGTCTGCCGGTGTGTCTGCGGCTTCCTGCTTTTTATCTCTTACCGTCCCGCTTTTCACCGGCGAACCGACGCAAATACCGAAATTGCCCTCGTATTCTGTCATAACATCGTATCCGGACATAACGGGTATTGCCCCTGCGCGAATAAGCTCATTTGAGCCCTCTGCCGCAACTTCAAATATCCCGCCCGGCACGGCAAAAACATCACGGTTCTGCTCAAGTGCCAAAGACGCGGTTATCAGTGCACCGCTCCTTTTCGGAGCCTCCACAACCACCGTTCCGAGGCTTATCCCGCTCATTATTCTGTTCCGTTTCGGAAAATTGTATCTTGAAGGCTCTGTCCCCGGCGGATACTCCGATATTATTGTTCCGGAATTTTCGACCTCTGCGAAAAGACGCTTATTCCCTCGCGGATAGCATATATCCACGCCGCATCCAAGCACACCGATTACTTTTCCTCCTGCACGCAAGGCACCCCTTGCCGCACATGAATCTATCCCTTTTGCAAGCCCCGTAACAACAACACCGCCGCACGCGGCGATCTCCGCTGCGATCTTTTCGGATGCTGCCTCACCGCCGGAAGATGCGTTGCGCGTTCCGACAATAGCAACAGCAGCTTTCTCATCAACACAAAGCGGCTCACCCTTTAAGTAAAGAACTGCGGGCGGGTTATCCGTATGCCACAATCTTTCAGGATATTCCGAATCGCCCCGGGCTGTTATTCTGATATTTTTCTTTATACACTGTGAGACAATCTTCTTTGCCTCGGTAAGGTCTTTATCTGCCAGTGCCTCTATTTCCTTTGAGAAAAGAGAAAGGCATGCGGCTTTGATTGTCTCCCTGTCTGATGCATACACTGCATCCGCCGAGCCGAAATGTGATATTACTCTCTTTATCCTCAGCGACCCGAACGGAAGCGCCAAAGACAACCATATCCACTTTTCCGGATTCATCAAAAAACCTCACCGCCCTTCCGTCGGATTTTTATCAGATTTCACTCATCTTATACATAAATATCGCCGCCGCTACGGAAGCATTAAGCGATTCAGCCCCTCCGCGCATGGGGATTATAATGCTGGCATCACACATCGAGGAAACTTCGCGTCTGACGCCGTTCCCCTCATTGCCGATAACCACACCGGCATATGAAAGATCTGCATCCGATACGCTTTTCACATCTCCGTAAAGCTCGGAGGCATATATCTTCATCCCTTGTTCACGAAGCTTTGGGATAAGTTTTGCGAAATTCGCCGAAATCACCGGCACTCTGAAAAGCGAACCCATTGCCGCACGGACGGTTTTGGGGTTATATACATCCGCGCAGCCGTCCTCAAACACTGCATCAATCCCAAGCGCATCTGCGGTGCGTATTATCGTGCCGAGATTTCCCGTATCCTGAAGTCTGTCAAGCAGGATAATGCGTGCAAGCGGCTTTTCATCGTTTTCTTTCATACGACAAGTAAATATAACTTCCTGCGCGCTTTTGAGAGTCGTTATGCTGTCAAGCACATCCTGAGAAACGCGCAAAACCTCAGCACCCGGAATTTCCGGCACTTCGCTGTACTTTTCAGCAGAAAACAGCGCAGTTACAATCTGAGTTTTTTCTGCTATAGCCTCACGCAAAAGCTTTTCACCGTCGCACACAAACTCGCGCCTTTCGCGACGAAGCTCCCGCTCGCGCGAAAGCGCACGAATGTATTTTACCGTCTTATTCTGACGGCTTGTTATAATCTCTGTCATCGTTTTCACTCCGCGGTATTTTACTTATCCGAAAGAATTCCGGAAAGAACAGCTGCCGCTTTTTCGTACTTTTCGGCTATTCTCTCTTTTTCCATACGGGACGGAGTTTTTATCTTTATTGCGGCGTAAATTCCGTCGCGGTGAATAATCCCGATCTCTTCTATGCGCGGAAGGTTGTCCACGCGGATAAAATATTCATTCTCGCCGCCGAGGCCGAAGCTTGAAAGCGGCTCAAACGCCCCCTCCTTTGCATACCACTCGGCATATCGCTTGTCAAAGAGGAACAGAAGAATTTCATCATCTGCCATACTGACAGAGATTTTATCAATGCTTGCGGCGTTGTATTCATCAACAGCAAGTGCCTGATCTCCCGTTCCCATAACACTTTCGGTGCAAAGCATCTGGTGCCCCACCTCTGCTTGCGGCGTCACTTCATCATCAGGATTTTCATCCGGCACCTCTATGAAAGAGCCGAGATATCCGGAAAGCTGTCCCATCTGCTCGGTATTTGCAAACACCGCACCGCCAAGGATATAATCAAGGTCGTTATACTCACGGTTAGTTATATCCGAAATAATCATACATCCCATAACCACAGCAAGAATCACAATGAATGTTGCTGTGCGGAAATGGAACCAGTAAACATTGGAAAACCAATACTTAAGCTTCTCCCAAAAGCTTGCATCCTCCATAAAACTCCCCGGCTTGAAAACCGCGAAAACATCGCGGGAGTCACGGCTGTTTTTCATGAGATTACTCCTTTTCGGTCTTCATTGTCGGGAAGAGGAGAACATCACGGATTGCCGCACTGTCGGTAAGAAGCATTGTCATACGGTCAATGCCGAAGCCGATGCCGCCTGTCGGAGGCATACCGATTTCAAGAGCATTGAGGAAGTCTTCATCCGTTGTGTTCGCTTCATCATTACCCTGAGAAAGCTGCTCCTCCTGATCACGGAAGCGCTCACGCTGGTCAATCGGGTCATTGAGCTCGGAATAGGCATTTGCCATTTCCCAACCGTTCATAAAGAACTCAAAACGCTCAACATACTCCGGATTTTCCGGCTTTTTCTTGGTAAGCGGAGAAATTTCAATCGGATGATCCATGACAAATGTCGGCTGGATAAGATGTTCTTCAACAAACTCTTCGAAGAAGAGATTGAGAATATCGCCCTTCTTGTGTCTGTCTTCAACCTTGATATGCTTTTCCTTCGCAATTGCACGAGCCTCTTCAAGTGTTTTGATTTCATTGAAATCGACACCGGAATACTTTTTGACTGCATCAACCATGGTTATTCTCTCAAACGGCTTACCAAGGTCCATCTCAACGCCGTTGTAAACTATCTTCGTTGTTCCGAGAACCTCCTGTGCTACATGGCGATACATATTCTCGGTAAGATCCATCATACCGTGGTAGTCGGTATATGCCTGATAAAGCTCCATAAGAGTAAACTCAGGATTGTGACGTGTGTCAAGACCCTCGTTTCTGAAAACTCTGCCGATTTCGTATACGCGCTCAAGACCGCCGACAATAAGACGTTTTAAGTAAAGCTCAAGCGAAATACGAAGCTTAAAGTCCTCGTTAAGCGCATTGAAATGAGTTTCAAACGGACGTGCCGCAGCACCGCCGGCATTTGAAACGAGCATCGGTGTTTCCACCTCAATAAAGCCGTTTGAATCAAGATAACGGCGGATAGAGCTTATAATCTTAGAGCGCTTTACAAATGTATCCTTAACCTCTGGATTCATAATGAGGTCAACGTATCTCTGACGGTAGCGGATATCGGTATTTGTAAGACCGTGGTATTTTTCCGGCAGCGGCTTAAGTGATTTCGAAAGAAGCGTAAGCTCTGTTACATGGACGGAGATTTCCTCTGTCCTCGTCTTGAACACGGTTCCCTTTGCGCCGACAATATCACCGATATCATACTTGCGGAACTTTGCAAAGTTCTCTTCACCGATATCGTTTATACGGATATAAAGCTGGATTTTTCCTTTTAAATCCTGCATATCACAGAAGGATGCCTTGCCCATTCCGCGGCGGCTCATAAGACGCCCCGCAACACAAACCTCTTTTCCCTCAAGCTCGTCATAATTTTCAATAATATCCGTTGAGTGATGAGTCTGATCGTATTTGACAATTTCAAACGGGTTTTCCCCCGCCTCGACCAGATTTGCAAACTTTTCGCGGCGAACGCGCAAAATTTCGTTTAAATCCTCAACCGGTGCCTCGTTTACCTTAATTTCTTCCGTTGCCATTTTAAGTGTCCTCCATTTTTTATCTTATGCCCGGCAAAGAGCCTGTTCTTGCCCTGTTGCCAAATTCCAACGCACCGGGACGGAGTGCAAAACGCACTCTGCCCCGGGCGAAAAAATCAGTTTCCAATCTCGATGATTTTGTATTCAATTGCACCGCACGGTGCTTCGACGCTTACTATGTCACCGACACGGCTGCCAATCAGAGCGTCACCGAACGGTGATTCGTCGGAAATCCTGCCTTTGTACGGGTCTGCCTCCTGCGAGCCGACAATCCAGTATTCTTCCTCCGAACCGTCGGAAACATCCTCAACCTTAACACGTGAGCCTGTGTGAACCTCATCTGTGTTCTCGGAAATCTCAATAATCTCTGCATTTGAGAGGATATTCTCAATTTCCGCCTCACGTGAGAAAAGCTTTCCCTGCTCGTTCTTCGCTTCGTCATACTCGGCATTTTCCGAAAGGTCGCCGAACGAGCGGGCTTCCTTAATGAGGTCTGCAACCTCTTTTTCGCGCACGTTTTTCAGGTAGTCAAGCTCGTTTTTGAGCTCCTCCAGGCGCTCTTTGGTAAGTTTAAATGTTTTAGCCATTTCCTGTCCCTCATTTTCCTATTGTATTTTTCTTTTCTACTATATAAAATAAAAATGTAATTGCAATGTATCATATTATAGTGATATAAGACCGAATTGTCAAGCAAAAAATTTGTAAATTTTGAATTTTTATTTTGGTAAATATCCGATTTTTATCTCTTTTTTTCTCAAAAAACCGCTTATTTCGAGTATTTGCGCGAGCTGAGGAATTATTTTCTCAGGAATCCCCTCTGAGAATATTTCCGGTATCGTCACCGTGATATCCCCAAAATCCGCAAACTTTTCACCGAATTTTAAAAAATGACCGCCGCCCGTGAGATCTACCTCAAGGAAACTCCCGTCACGGCACTGCTCTATGCTCACACCGACATCACGGTATATCGTCTCTGCTATATCATCAAACGCCGGACTCCGGACATATACACTTCTTCGCATCCTCAGTATCTGCTTTGCACTTTCCACCACCTCGGAAAAACTCCCGCCGCATATTACGATATCGGCACTGATTCCGTTTGCCTCTGCAAAGCTCTGCGCGGCAAATCCCGCTTGTTGTCTTATGATGCGCTCACCATCGCAGACAAGCTGTATTTTTCCTGTACGCAAATGCGCAAAATCCGCCCCCGCGGCACAAACCGATACGCCGGTATCCGCAAGAACTTTTATGCATTTTTTTAATCGGCGCGTAAAACGGCGTTTTGAGGCATTTTTACAAAGAGCCACCTTGTATATCTCTACAGCACCGAATTTCGTCGCTTTCATGATTTCAAAGCCGTGATTTTGCATTTCTCCTTTTGTGTACACCACTCCGATTTTCAACACACACCTCCGTCCCGACTTTCTTATTGATATGATATTATATTTTCCCGGATATATTACACAAAAAATATATTTTAAAAAAGTGGTTCTCTTGCCCCCTTTTCCGAAACGTAATCCCGTTTGGCAGAAAGATGGCAGAGGAATGGCAAAATATTGGCAGAAACTTGGCACCGCAAAAAATAAATTTTGTGATAATATAATCACAGCCTGAAAACGCACACTTTTCCGGTGTGCGCTTTTTGTTTGCAGAGCAGAGAGGAGAGATGAAAATGACATAGAAAATAATCGGAAAAATAAGACAAAATTCTTTTGAAAGGAGGTAAACTAATAATGAACGGTATGGGATTTAATCTTCTCAGTCAAGACGAGAAGAAGAAAAAAGGAAAAACCTTTATGGATTATGCGCCCGGTCATGTGGGCGATGATAATTATGTAACAACTCAACCAACAATAATATCAAATACAAGCACAAATACAACAACGGCAAACAAATCAGGCACAACGAAAAATACGACAACAATCGCAAAAGAACCGAAGCGAAAGCCCTTTTCGTGGGCTGACGATGATCCTTTCAATGCATCGGATGACCGCTCATTCCTCGAAGGCTTCTACGAAGTAGACAGCGCAATATCGGATTTGGAACGCGAAGAGCGTATGTCACAGGTGGACAAAGCGCTTAAGGATATACGCAGCCGTAGAGCCGGAGATATGCTGCGCAATACAAAGGATATTTTTCAACCGATAAATTACAGTGCGCAAAATGCATCTGCTCCTCGTGCGGAATTTCACGCCGCACCGGCATGGTTCAGTCCGCTTGAGAAAAGCAATGACGAAGTTGTGAATGCAGGAAGAGAATACGCAAAAAAACTTGTTAATGAGCAATTTATGCGCGGTATTCGACTGCCATTTTCTTCCGACAATGCTTCGCCTTACAGGTACAGCACGCTAAAGCAAGCTGACGCTGAACTTCAGAATGCTAAAAATTTAGCATCAAATGAGGAGTTTCTTCGCTCTGTTGTGCCGACATTAGCTGATATAGGTCTTGCTATGCGTGGTGTTCCTAAGGAGGAATTCATACCCATAGTTTTAGAGACTTTATCCTCAACAAGCCCCGGAATCAGCGATTTGGTCGAATACGGATTACCAAAATTAACTGAAAAGAATCTGATCAACGCACAAGAGTACCATAATTAT
>JAFQVE010000300.1 GCA_017408185.1 Oscillospiraceae bacterium
AAGTGCCTGCTCAAGGTCTGCAATGAGGTCATCAACATTTTCGATGCCGACTGAAAGGCGAATAAGATCCGGATTTACTCCTGCGGCAAGAAGCTCTTCCTCACTCATCTGGCGGTGCGTGTGGCTTGCCGGATGAAGGAGGCAGGTTTTTGCATCCGCAACGTGAGTTACGATAGACGCAAGCTTCAGCTTATCCATAAACGCAATGGAGGCTTCTCTTCCGCCCTTTATACCGAACGCGAGAACACCGCAGGTGTTTCCGTTCATATACTTCTGCGCAAGGTCATAGTATTCATCACCCTCAAGACCTGCATAGTGAACCCATGCAACCTTTTCGTGGTTTTTAAGATACTTTGCAACCGCAAGTGCATTAGCGCAATGGCGCTCCATGCGAAGATGCAGGCTCTCAAGCCCCAAATTGAGATAGAACGCATTCTGCGGCGACTGAATTGAGCCGAAATCGCGCATAAGCTGAGACGTTGCTTTTGTTATGTACGCGCCTTTGCCGAAGCGTTCTGCATAGGTGATGCCGTGGTACGATTCATCCGGAGTGGTAAGCCCCGGGAACTTATCGGCGTGAGCCATCCAGTCAAAGTTTCCGCTGTCTACGATGCATCCGCCGACGCCGACGCCGTGACCGTCCATATACTTCGTTGTGGAATGGGTAACGATATCCGCGCCCCATTCAAACGGACGGCAGTTTATCGGAGTTGCAAATGTGTTATCAACGATAAACGGAACGCCGTGGCTGTGGGCAAGACGTGCAAACTTCTCAAAATCAAGAATTGAAACCGTCGGGTTTGTTATCGTCTCACCAAAAACAGCTTTTGTGTTCGGCTTGAAATACTTTGCAAGCTCTTCCTCCGGAAGCGTTTGGTCAACGAAGGTGCACTCAATGCCCATTTTCTTCATCGTTGTGCCGAAAAGGTTATATGTACCGCCGTAGATTGATGAGGAAGCTATGAAATGGTCGCCGCACTCGCAAATGTTGAATATAGCATAGAAGTTTGCCGCCTGACCGGAGGATGTGAGCATTGCTGCAACGCCGCCCTCCATTGCGCAGATTTTTGCGGCAACTGCATCGTTTGTCGGATTCTGCAGTCTTGTATAGAAATAGCCTTCAGCCTCAAGGTCAAAAAGCTTTCCCATTTCCTCGCTGGTGTCATATTTAAAGGTTGTGCTCTGCACGATGGGGAGCTGGCGAGCCTCGCCGCGTCCCGGCTTCCAGCCTTCGTGTATCGCTTGTGTTTCTATTTTCATTTGTCTCTGTCTCCTTAAATCATAAAATCTTTTTCTGTCAGATCAAGCTTCAAAAGCTTTACCGCATTTTTCCAGCAAATCTTGTTATAGACCTCCTGGCTTATATCTCCGCTCTCCAAAAGCTCGTCGAGATACTCCGAATGCTTCATATCACCATCCGGTGTGCAGATATCCTGCCCGAAATAAAGTCTGTCTTGAAACTCGTTAAGAAACTCTATTCCAAATTTGCGGTCACGCGAAATTGCAATAAATCCGCTTCCCGCGGAAAGGTCGCCATGGAGATTTGGGTATTTTCTCATAAGCTCAACAACGCGACCGCCCGGAACAACCGGTTGGTCTTTCGGATATCCGGTGTGCATATCGTCTCCGGAAATCTCAACCCAGAAATCACCTGAATGGCCGAGGAAGGTGATGTCCTTCCACTTGATGAGTGCGTTTTCAAGTCCGCTTAAATTCTCAGCATCGCGGATTCCGTAATC
>JAFQVE010000301.1 GCA_017408185.1 Oscillospiraceae bacterium
ACAATGCTTTTTTTGTTGCTTTTACGTTTGTCATTTTGTTTTTCACCTTTCTTTGTTTTGATTTTAGTTTATATACCCGGCGGGTGTGGGCACACCGCCGTTATATACGTTCAATGTATATGCATTTAGGTTGGTTTGGTATTGTATCTCATACAATACCAAAGGGATATCCCTTTGCGCAATTTTCAGTTCTTGAAAATTATATGCAACAATATTTTTGTTGCATATGCTATTATATATTAAAAATATTGGTATGTCAAGAAAAATTTAAGGGATGCCCGTTGCACCGCTTTCGAGCGACCGGACAGCCCATTAATCCTCTTTGTTTTCTTACCAGGATTTGAGATAATCTTCCTGTTCGCGTGTAAGCTCGTCAATCTTTATTCCTTCGGCAAAAAGCTTTTCGCTTGCAACAAGGCGGTCTATCTCTGCGGGAACCTCATACAGCGCGGGAGAAAGCTTTTCCGGAAGCGATGCAATGTGCTCCATCATAAGCGCCTGAACCGCAAAGCTTAAGTCCATAATCTCCGCCGGATGTCCGTTGCCTGCGGCAAGGTTTACAAGCCTTCCCTCTCCGAGAAGATTGAGGATTCTGCCGTTCTTCATATAAAAGCCTTCGATGTTCGGCTTGCGCGTCTCCACCTTTTCGGCAAGGTCATTCAAATCAACCTTGTTTATTTCACAGTCAAAATGCCCTGCGTTTGCAAGAAGCACTCCGTCGTGCATCTTCTCAAAATGGCGTCGCAGAATTATATCGCGGCAACCTGTAGTCGTGACAAAAATATCGCCGAGAGCCGATGCCTCGTCCATGCTCATAACAAGATATCCGTCGGCATATGCCTCAAGTGCACGGAACGGGTCTGCCTCACAGATTATTACATTTGCGCCAAGTCCCCTTGCACGAAGCGCAACACCGCGCCCGCAAAAACCGTAGCCGGCAACAACAACGCGCTTTCCCGCTATAAAGCAGTTTGTGGTATTCATAATCGCATCCCATACGGACTGCCCCGTGCCGTGGCGGTTGTCAAAAAGGTGCTTACACTTTGCATTGTTTACTGCAAACATCGGGAAATTAAGCTTTCCTGCGCGATCTCTTGCGGCAAGGCGCGCCACACCCGTGGTCGTTTCCTCGCATCCGCCGATAAGGTTTTTCGCAAGCTCGGGCGCACGCTCGTGAAGAATCGACACAAAATCTCCGCCGTCATCAATTATAATATCGGGTACGCACGAAAGCGTTTTTGTAAGATGCTCTGTATACTCTTCCTCATTCACGCCGTGAACGGCAAACGTCTCAACACCGAGAGACGCAAGCCCGGCGGCAACGTCATCCTGTGTGGAAAGCGGATTGCATCCCGTCGCACACACCCGTGCTCCGCCACGCGCGAGCGTAAGGGCAAGATACGCGGTCTTCGCCTCAAGGTGAATAGACATCGCGATTGTCTTCCCTTCAAACGGACGTTCCTTTTCAAAGCGGTCACCTATTGCAGAAAGCACCGGCATATACGACTTTACCCATTCAATTTTTCTCACACCCGACGGTGCAAGAGACATATCTTTTACTAAACTCATAAGAAACCTCCAAAAATCTTTATGCTATCTCCGCTTCCGGAAATATTTGTGCCGTTCCTGTCTCCGGCGGGGATAATAATTCTTTTCTCCTTGATATATTTTACACAAATTCAACCATTTTTGCAATAACTTTCTTCATTTCGTTCATTTATGTAAATTTTAAATTAATTTAACCAAAAGCTCTTTTCTAACATATAAAAATATGATATACTGTCTACTGTATATGTTATTCTCGCCTCCGGCGAGAATAACAACCGGCAATAACCCGAATTTACAATAGGAAATATTTTTTCTTGAAAGGAAATGTATATAAAATGGGTGTTATTTCAAAGCTTTTCGGAACAAAAAGTGAGCGCGAGATAAAAAAGCTTCTCCCGCTCGTCGATAAAACGGAAGCTCTTGCGGATGAGTTTTCCGCACTCTCCGACAGCGAGCTTTCCGCAAAAACAACAGAATTTAAATCCCGTCTTGAAAACGGAGAAGAGCTTGACTCTCTTCTCCCCGAGGCATTTGCAACCGTGCGTGAGGCAGCAAAGCGCGTGCTCGGTCTTTTCGCCTTCCGTGTCCAGCTCATCGGCGGCATCGTTCTGCATCAGGGCAGGATTGCCGAAATGAAAACCGGTGAAGGTAAAACGCTCGTTGCTATCTTCCCCGCATATCTCAACGCCCTCACCGGCCGTGGCGTGCATATCGTCACGGTAAACGACTATCTTGCAAAATACCAGGGTGAGCTTATGGGGCGTGTTTTCCGTTTTCTCGGAATGAGCGTTGGAATCATTGTTCACGGTCTTACGCACGAAGAACGCCGCGTAGCTCATTTTTCCGATATCACCTACGGAACAAACAACGAATTCGGCTTTGACTATCTGCGTGACAATATGGCGCTTTACAAAAATCAGATGGTCGGCCGCGATGAGCACGCGTTTGCAATCGTTGACGAGGTTGACTCTATCCTTATCGACGAGGCGCGCACCCCGCTTATCATCTCCGGTCAGGGTGAGAAGCCAACTTATATTTATCAGCAGGCAGATAAGTTTGCCGCATCGCTTCGTAAAATAGTTATTGCCTCTGTCGATGAAAAAGAGGATAATGACGATATCGACGGCGATTATATCGTTGACGAAAAGGCAAGAAGTGCAACGCTTACCGCCTCCGGCATCAAAAAGGCAGAGGAAGCCTTTAACCTTGAAAACCTTTCAGATCCGGAAAACGCAGAGCTTTTCCACCATATCAATCAGGCAATCCGCGCCCGCGGCGTTATGCAGCGCGATATTGACTATGTTGTCCGCGACGGCGAAATTATAATAGTAGACGAATTTACAGGCCGCCTCATGATAGGCAGACGTTACTCAGAAGGTCTCCATCAGGCGATTGAGGCCAAAGAGCGCGTTGATATCCAGAACGAGAGCAAAACGCTTGCCACCATCACCTTCCAGAACTACTTCCGGATGTATGACAAGCTCTCCGGTATGACCGGTACGGCTCTTACCGAAGCTGATGAGTTTGAAGCGATATACAGCCTTGATGTTATCGAAATCCCGACAAACAAGCCGATGATACGAAAAGATATGACCGATGTGGTCTACAAAACAGAGGCAGGAAAATACCGTGCTGTTATCGCACAGATTCGCGAGTGTGCCGAACGCGGCCAGCCGGTTCTCGTCGGTACAGTTTCTATTGAAAAGAGCGAACTGGTTTCCTCTCTTCTCAAAAAAAGCGGAATACGCCACGTTGTCCTCAACGCAAAGCACCACGACAAGGAGGCGGAAATCGTTGCCCAGGCAGGACGTCTTGGTGCTGTTACCATCGCCACCAATATGGCGGGGCGCGGTACGGATATTATGCTCGGCGGCAACCCTGATTTTCTCGCAAAGAGTGATCTTCGCAAGAAAGGTATGGATGAAGACCTCATTGTTGACGCAGGCGGAACCGCACCGACTGACAACCCCGAGATTTTAGAGGCAAGAGCACAGTACCGTGAGCTTTATGAAAGCCACAAAGCGCTCACAGATGCTGAGGCTGAAAAGGTAAAGGCCGCCGGAGGTCTGTTTATAATCGGTACTGAGCGCCACGAATCCCGCCGTATCGACAACCAGCTCCGCGGCCGTGCAGGACGCCAGGGTGATGAGGGTGCATCGCGCTTTTAACTCTCTCTTGAGGACGATATAATGCGTCTTTTCGGAAGCGAGCGCATAATGGGAATGATGAACACGCTCGGCATTGATGAGGACACGCCTATCGACCAAAAAATGCTGTCCAACGCAATCGAGTCTGCACAAAAGCGCGTTGAATCACGAAACTTCGCTATACGTAAAAACGTTCTGCAGTATGACGATGTTATAAACAAACAGCGAACCGTCATCTACGACCAGAGAAAATCTGTCCTCGACGGCAACGATATCACGGAATCAATCAAGAATATGATCGTTGAATCAATAAACCTTGGCGTAAATGAAATTCTCGCAGGAGAAACACTTGTCCAGACAAACCATATCGAAGCCGTGCGCTCAAAATATCTCGGTATTTTTCTTAAAGAAAGTGACCTCCGCCTCACACGTGACGATCTCGACCGGGTTGACTATAACAGCGAGGATTTAAAGAGCGACCTTTCGGAAATTGCAATGCGCGTATACTCCGAGCGTGAAGCTGAAATTGGCTCTGAGGTTATGCGCGAGCTTGAGAGAGTTGTCCTTCTGCGCAATGTTGACGAAAACTGGATGGAGCATATCGACGCAATGAGCGAGCTTCGCCGCGGAATAGGTCTGCGTGCATACGCACAGCACGACCCTGTGCTTGCATACAAGAGTGAAGGCTTTGAGATGTTCGAGGAAATGATAAACACCATCCGCGAAAACACCGTCAGAATGATGTTTACCGCCCGCGTCCGTGGTGAAAATGCTCCGGAGCGTTCGGCAGTTGCAAAAATCACAGGCGAGCACGGCGGGGACGGCACAGAGGTCAGAAAAACTCCGCGCAAGGTTGAAAAAATCGGAAGAAACGATCCCTGCCCGTGCGGAAGCGGCAAGAAATACAAAAAATGCTGCGGTGCAAATGAATAATTATTGTAAATTCAGGCAAAGTTTTGCCTACGGAGGATAAAGTTATGAAAAAACGCATTTTTTCAATGCTTACAGCGGCGGCAATAACGCTTTCTCTATTGCCGCAAGCTTTTGCATTTTCATATAACGATATGCAAAAGGAATTTAGTGTTTCCGGATATGAAATAACCACGGTTGCGCCGGATGTCCGTCATATTGGACTCCGTGCATACGATACTGCCGGAAACCAGAATATAAACGCAGTGGAGTTTAACCCCAAAAGCGCATATACCGCGCTCCGCGCCGGCAAAAGCCAGGGGTACGTCTGGAGTACACAGACGGTAAAAACCATTGCTAACAATATGAGCGATATAAACGGCGACGTTGCCGTTGCCGCAATAAACGGTGACTTTTTCACCTTTGGCGTCGGCGTGCCGCACGGGGTATTCATCGAGGACGGAATCATTCTCTCCACCCCGCCGCAGTATTACGCGGCTTTCGGGCTCACCTATGACAACGAGCCCTTTATCGTCCGCCACGGAACGATTTTGGATAAAATTTTCCGCATAAACGGAGTCCTTGCCGATGTTTCGGGAAT
>JAFQVE010000003.1 GCA_017408185.1 Oscillospiraceae bacterium
AACAAGGCACCTCATTTAATCTATTCACAGGTGCATGGACGCGCGGCGGCGTATATATAGCAGATGTTACCTCAAACTCCAATGCCGCAAGCGCAGGCCTTCGCCGCGGTGATATTGTCACTATGGTTGACGGGCAAAAAATCTCAGGCTTTGCAGACATCAAAAAAATCATTGATTCGCACAGCGTTTCCGACACGGTTTCGTTTACCGTATACCGTAACGGACAAAGCCTGACCATTTCATTCAGGCTTCAGGAAGCGAAATTGCAGACAACACCTGCAACGCTTTACTGATAAGCATCCCCATACTCATCCCCCTTATACAAGGCTCACGGTGCTGTTAAATCAACACCGTGAGCCTTGACCATTGTTTTTAAAGATTTTCAAGTATTTCAAGCGTTTTTTCGGGTGCAATGCCAAAAGCGGCGATAATTGCTACGTTCAGCACAGCAAGCGCGGGAATAAGAATCCTGAACTTTGCATGACGGGTTTTATGGCGAAATTTCTTCATCCCGAAATACGCACCGACTGCGCCGAAAAATACAGCGCAGAGAATGAGCGTCTTTTCAGGGATACGCCATGCATCTCTTCTTGCCTTCCACTTATCAATTCCGTAAAGCAAAAAAACGGCAAAATTCCATATTGCATATGCAAAAAGGAGATAATTATTCATAGCTTTTCCTCAGCTTTCTGAGGATTTCCTCAAAGTAATCCGGAAGGGCTGATTCAAAATACATTTCCTCCCCGGTGCACGGATGCACAAATGTGACGTTTTTTGAGTGCAGGCACTGTCCCGCAAGACCGAGCTTATCACGCGCACCGTACACGGCATCGCCGACAACGGGATGCCCGATGTGCGACATATGAACGCGTATCTGGTGCGTGCGCCCGGTTTCTAAAAGGCAGGACGCATATGTAAAACCGCGATAGCGCTCAATTACATTGTAGTGCGTTGTAGCTTCCTTTGAGTTATTCTCCGTAACTGCCATTTTCTTGCGGTCGGTTTTATGCCTGCCGATAGGAGCTGTGATTGTACCCGTATCTTCACGCAGGTTCCCGATAACGACAGTATGATACTCACGGCGCACGGAATGAACCTTTATCTGCTCTGCAAGACCGTTATGTGCAATATCGTTTTTTGCGACAAGCATAAGTCCGCTTGTGTCCTTATCAAGCCTGTGCACAATACCGGGACGAAGAACTCCGTTTATTCCCGAAAGGCGCTCTCCGCAATGATACATAAGCGCATTTACAAGCGTTCCGTCAGGATTTCCCGCGGCGGGGTGAACCACCATTCCGCGAGCCTTGTTGATAACCAGCAGATCATCGTCCTCATAAACAATGTCCAGCGGTATGTTTTGCGGAACAACATCAATTTCGCGTGGCTCGGGAATCGTTACTTCTATCTCATCCCCCGCGCGCAGCTTGTAATTCTTTTTGAGCGCCGAAACGCCGCCGCTCTCAATGAGAGCCGCTGCGGCGTTTCTTGTTATATCCAATTTTTGCGAGAGGAACACGTCAAGACGTGTTCCTTCATCACATATTTCTGCCGTGAGGATAACCTTATTCATCTTTCTTCTCTGCCTTATCATAAAAGAATATTGCGTAGATAAAGAACAGAACTGCACCGACGGTTACGCATATATCAGCGACGTTGAAAACCGGAAAATTGATAAGCTCAAAATCAAACATATCAACAACCGCACCGCGAAAAATGCGATCAATGAGGTTTCCGAGCGCACCTGAGAAAATCAGCGTAATTCCCCAGCTTCCGAGCCTTGAGCTTATTTTCTTTGTCAAAAGAATATAAACCATAAAAACACACGCAACAATCGGAATAACCGTGAGCAGAACGGTTTTCCCCTGAAGTATGGAAAACGCGGCGCCGGTGTTTTCAACATAACGCAGATTGAACACACCTTCGATAATCGGTATTTCTCCGAACGGACGAAGTGACTTTACCGCCCACAGCTTTGTAATTTGGTCAAGTGCTGTAAGAAGCACAACGGTTAAAAACTGAACAATCACCAACTTACCGTCTTACCCCTTAACAACAGCAGTACAACGCGGGCAAAGCTCAGGATGCTCAGGATCTGTTCCTGCTTCTTCCGAGAACGTCCAGCAACGCGGGCACTTTGTGCCGGATGCCTTTTCAATCTTGACCGAAATGCTCTCGATTTCGCTGCCAAGCGCTTCATCCTTGGTAACATTTACAGACGATACGATAAAGAGCTTGTCAAGACCGTCAATTGCATTGATGAAGTCATAAGCCTCACCGTTTGCGGAAATCGTAACCTTAGCCTCAAGAGACTTTCCGATTTCCTTTGCGGCACGTGCCTCTTCAAGCGAACGGTTTACACGGTCACGAAGAGCCGCGACGCGCTCCCACTTCTGCTCAAGAGCTGTATCAAGAACAGTCTCATCAACTTTCGGGATATCATTAAGCATAACATTTTCAAGACGGACACCGTCATGATGCGGCATTGCCTTCCAGATTTCATCGCTTGTAAATGCAAGAATCGGAGAGAGGATGCGTACAAGAGTATCAAGAATGCGATAGATAACAGTCTGTGCGCCGCGGCGTGATGCGCCGTCAACGCTGTCGCAGTAAAGTCTGTCCTTGATAACATCGAGGTAGAAGTTTGACATATCAACAACGCAGAAGTTGTGTACGGCATGGACAACCGTGTAGAACTCATACTTGTCATATGCCTCAATGCAACGAGCAAGGAGCGTGTTAAGACGGGAAAGAGCCCATTTATCCATTTCACAAAGCTCAGCCGTCGGAACACAGTTGTTCGGATCAAAGCCGGCAAGATTTCCGAGGATATATCTTGAAGTATTTCTTATCTTGAGGTAAGTGTCCGAAAGCTGCTTGAATATCGCATCGGAGCAGCGCATATCCTGACGGTAATCGGCAGAAGCTGCCCAAAGACGAAGGATATCCGCACCGTACTTTTCGATGATTTCTTCCGGTGCAACGCCGTTTCCGAGAGACTTGTGCATTGCCTTACCCTCACCGTCAACCGTCCATCCGTGAGTGAGCACCTGACGGTACGGTGCCTCTCCGCGAAGCGCAACCGCTGTGAGAAGCGAGGACTGGAACCATCCGCGGTACTGGTCTGCACCTTCAAGGTAAAGGTCTGCCGGCCAGCACTTCGGAGAATCAAGCTCCATGGATGCTATATGGGTAGAGCCGGAGTCAAACCAACCGTCGAGAGTGTCAGTTTCCTTTGTAAAATGAGTTCCGCCGCAATGCGGGCAGACATAGCCTTCCGGCATAAGCTCGGAAACGTCCATTTCAAACCATGCGTTTGAACCCTTTTCACCGAATATCTTTGAAATCTTTTCAATCGTTGCATCATCGCAAATCGGCTTCTCGCACTTTTCGCAATAGAAAACAGGAATCGGAAGACCCCAATGGCGCTGACGGGAAATACACCAGTCTGCACGCTCGCGAACCATTGATACAATGCGGTCATAGCCCCACTCAGGGAACCACTGTACCTTACCGCAGGCAGCAACCGCTTCATCCTTGAATGCATCAACAGAGCAGAACCACTGATCAGTTGCGCGGAAGATGATCGGTCCCTTACATCTCCAGCAGTGCGGATAGCTGTGGACGATATCCTCGGATGCAAAAAGCGCACCGGATTCTTTCATATCAGCAAGGATTACGGGGTTGGACTCTTCCGTCTTCATACCCGCATATTTTCCTGCATAGTCTGTGTGGCGGCCGGTGTCGTCAACCGGAACAACCATTTCCATTCCGTAACGGCGGCAGGTCTGATAGTCATCAGCACCAAAGCCCGGAGCTGTGTGAACGCAGCCCGTACCGGATTCCATTGTTACGTAATCTGCAAGAAGCAGACGTGAGGTTTTCGGAAGGAACGGATGGTCTGCAAGCATATTTTCAAAGAAAGCACCCGGATGGTGGTCGATTACTTCAAAGCTGTCAAAGCCGCCGACCTTCATAACCTTGTTTGCAAGAGCCTCTGCCATAATGTAATTCTCGCCGTTCGGAGCTTTTACAATTACATACTCCTCAGACGGATTGAGGGCGATCGCAAGGTTACCCGGAAGTGTCCAGATTGTTGTTGTCCAGATAACGAAATATGTG
Source organism: Oscillospiraceae bacterium (assembly GCA_017408185.1). Next base: position 4,120 of record JAFQVE010000003.1, read on the forward strand.
TTGGAAAGGTCAATGCCCGAAAGCTTGCCAAGGTCATCGTTTACCTTGAACTTTACATATACTGTTGTGCACGGATCATCCT
>JAFQVE010000302.1 GCA_017408185.1 Oscillospiraceae bacterium
CCGTAGCGGCACTCCATAAAGTGGCCGCGCGTTCTCATATCAGGCCAGTCGAGAAGTGACATCTCCGGAACATAAGCTGTATTTCCGCAAATCTCAATGCACTGACAAAGCGTTGTAGCGGCAAAGTAAAGGCCTTCTTCACCGAAGGCTGTCAGAGTAATTTCATTCCCTTTTGCCTCAATTTCATAAGCCTGCTCACAATTTTTCACAACCTCGCAAGGCACATTCTCTGACAATGAAAGTATGATTTTTACATTTCCGTTTGCTTCTTCTGCACATACATTCAGCTTTTTGGAAAGATTTTCACAAAGCATATCATACGCAGAACGAGCCAAATCTCCGGAAAGGTTTTCCGCGATGATTTCAAAATCCGCATTTGCAAGCCTTCCTATTTCTATTCTTGAATCACCAAGCCGAAGCTTTTGCGGTACGGGTGTGATTTTCGGTAACTTCTTCATATCATTTTCTCCTCGTGTTTCTTCTCCGTGTCATCCTGAAACAAAGCCTCAGGATGACACGGAACTGCTAAATTACTGCTTTACATAATCCAGTATTCGTTTAATGAGTACTGCAACCTCTGCACGTGTTGTGTAATCGTTTGGTACGATAAATCCGTTCTTACCGTTAACGAGACCTGCGCCTATGAGCGCGGTGACGGATTCCTTCGCGTAAGATGTGACGGTTGCAAAGTCGGAGTATTGCGGTTCGTCATAAATGCCGAACACTACACCTCGTTTCTGCAATGCGCGATAGACGATTACCATCATATCCTGACGGGTTATTGTGTTACGCGGTGCAAAGCGGTTTTCACCGATACCGTTTATGATGCCTGTGTTTCGTGCGACTGCAAGCTCAGATGCAAAGTAGTCCGTGCTCCGTACGTCTGCGAAGTTTTCAGTGTTATCCGACGTGAGCTTGAATGCGCGGACGAGAAGCAAAGCGAAGTCTGCACGGGTTATGTTGCTTGCCGGACTAAACGTACTTTCTGATGTACCTTTTATAACACCGTCCGCCGCAAGTGTGTTTATTGCATTCTCTGCCCATGCATGGCTTGCAAGATCGGTGAAGCGGAGGACGTTGTTTTCCGTGCTCGTGTTATCTGTGTTTCCTCCCTGTTCTCCGCTTTCACCGCTTGTGTCGGTTTTATCGGTGTTCGTATCTTCATCTGGTTTTTCCGGTATCGGTGTGGCACCGCCGCCACCTCCTCCGCCGGATGAGCCTGTATTTTCTCCTGAATCTCCGGAACTATCCTTTTCCGGCTTGCTTGTTGTAGAGCCGTAAACAGTTATTCCGAAGGTTATTCTGCTTTCTCTTCCACTTGCGTCAATTGCGTCAATTGATACAACATTATTTCCTATTTGAGATGCATCAGGCTTCCACGTAAGTGTTCTGTTTCCTTCATTAAAGCTTGCACCTCGCGGTAATCTCACCGCAGAATAACTTAAATCTTCACCAAGCGGGCTTTCTGCATTTACGGTAACGGAAATCGTACTTCCTGCTGATGTTGTGAGATTTTCCGATACATTATCGAATACAGGTGCGTTATCGTCCTCATAGCTCATCGGGATTGTAAATACATTCCCTTCCTTTATATTATAGTTATAGCCCTTTGAGAAGTCATCATCATCCGCATAGCTTGCTATAAGCGTTGTATCGCCTATATTGAGACGAACACCGTTAGCGATTTTTTCCGCGCTCTCAATACGATACGATCCGTTATCTGAAAGATTATTTTCTACATAGATATACTTGTTCTCAAAGACACTTGCATCCTCGCATTCTTCATTAAGAGCTACATCTATATGGTTTTTCTCCGAGAGGTCTCTCTCAAAGTCCACAACAGTACCCGTATATGCAGGGAGAAGATTTTCCTTATCCGCAACAGCTGAGCCGTCGTTTATGTATGTATAAATGATCTTCTCATCCTTTATCGAAAC
>JAFQVE010000303.1 GCA_017408185.1 Oscillospiraceae bacterium
ACATTTCCGGAAGTGTTACGGGAAGTTTTCCTCTGAAATCGCAATCTTTTATCGCTACGGCGGTTGCCTTTGCCGAAAGCATTGTATATTCATAACTCGCAATAACCGCAGAACAATTCTTTACATACTTATAATCATATGGAGTACGTAACAGCACGGCGATTACTGTTTTTCCTTTTTTCTCAAGTGCACGGATTATATCAAGCTGCCCCGGCATTGACAATGCATCAAACACACCGACAATCGCAACATCATATTCACCGTCTATCGCATTTTCCACCTCAGAAGTCATTCCCTCAAGAGATGAGATACACAGTACGACATTCTCAATTTCATCCGCAAGAATATCCGCAAAGCTTAAAATCTGACGTCTTGACTCCTCAACGCCGCGGAGTGCATCACAAACCGGTGATATGCAAAGAATTCTCTTTCCTGAAAGCTCATCAAGGATTCCGTCATTCTTAATACAGGTGATTGACGATAGCTTATCGGAGAAGTTTTCCGCTATATCTTCTTCGTTGTATATAATTTTTTTCGCAAGCTCAATATCAGGCTCGGCAGAAGCTATGTTGAAGCGTTCTTTTTGCTTCAGAATTCGCTCATATGACTCGTCTATTCTTGCCTCTGTTATCACACCGTCCTCTACTGCTTTATATACAGCGTTTATCGCCGCTTCAAAAGATTCGCGCCTGAATGTATAGTACAAAAGCACATCGCACCCTGCAAGTATCGCTCGTACTGCAGCTTCACCATCGGGATATGCATCGCTTATTCCCTTCATTTCCATTGCATCGGTTACCGCAACGCCGCCAAATTTCATTTCATTACGCAGAAGCTCTGTCATTATCTCATAAGACACCGTTGCAGGTTCAGCCGAAAACGCATCATGGATAACATGTGCCGTCATAAGCCCTCCGCAACCTGAAGCGAATACTTCTCTGAACGGCAGATGCTCCGTTTTGCGAAGAGTTTCCGCATCTGAAAAGTTGTGAACTATATCTGTGTGGGTATCTCCCATTACATTACCGTGACCGGGAAAATGTTTTGCAACAGCCATAACATTTTCAGACTGAAGACCTTCTGAATATCCTCTGCCGAGTGCCGTCACAACTTCAGGCTTTTCTCCAAAAGACCTTGTTCCGATTATGGGGTTTTCGGGATTTATATTTACATCAAGCACCGGTGCAGTATTTGCATTACATCCCACAGCACGCAGAATGCGACCCGTTCTTGCACCGATTTTTTTCATTTTTTCCTCATCGGCACCACTTGCGGCAAAGGACATCGCTCCCGAAATCATGGCAGCACCTTCGTAAAATCTCGTTACCCATCCGCCTTCCTGGTCAATCTCAAAAAAAGGATAGACACCGCTTGACAAAAAAGTACATTTACGGATACTGCTTATGAGATTGCACATTTCTTCCAACGAAGTGCAGTTATTTGCATTCAACGTGAAGTTTCCTATGTAATATTCTTTACAAATCTCCGCATATTCATCGGGAAAGCTGTTATCCGGAATACCTACCATAAACAGCTGGCCGATTTTTCTTTTCAATTCATTTGTGAGTTTACGTTTCTCAGAACTTTTGGGCGACATATACAAATCCTCCGTTTTACTTTAATTGTATTATAGCACCATGGTGCATTTTCTTCTATATACTTTTTAAACAACAAACTTAAATATTTTTAACCAACTGACAAATTATTTAATTTCTTTTGACTTATTTTTTATCTTTTGTTATACTTAATTAAACCACATTCAGTTTTCAACATAAAAGAGGACTAGAAAATGAAAGAATATCCGGTCATAAAAGCGAAATACTACGACGAAAACCCTGCGCTTGCAAAAGCTTACGCCCCGGTTTTCTCATATTCGCACGATGTGAAATCACCCATACTGTGGCTGCATTATGTACATCAGCAGTCTCACGCTTACACGGCGCCCACGAAAAACAAGGAATGGTGCTCACTATTTATCTTTCTTTCAGGAAAATGCAGCATTCTCATAGGAGAGCACTTATATACCCCAACCTGCGGAGATGCCATACTCATACGGAATTCCGAAGACTATACCTCCATATTCCCGGATGCATCATATATCGATTACTATCAATTCATTTTCCCAACGGAGTTCTTTAACAAGATAAATATTTCAGATTTATTTTCAAAGCCCTTTTATGACAGAAAATTGTCAGAGCGAAATCTTATTTCTCCGAATTACTCGGATTGCAACAAACTTTTTACATACCTGAATCTTCTTGATGAGCAGTCTTTTGCAAAAAGTGAATGTCGCGACCTTCTGATGTATTCTCTCATCATACAGATAGAAGAAATAATCTATTCTTCCTTTTCTTCCGGCTCTCACACTACAAAAGACTCAAAAATTCCCAAAAAATTAAACGATGCAATTTCTTATATACATAATTATTTCACTACGCTTGACGGAATCAGTGAAGTATGCACGGCTTGCAATGTTTCAAACGTCTACCTTGCAAGAATTTTTAAAAATCATCTGAACTGCACGCCCAACGAATACGTAACAAAACTTCGCATTTCACATGCAAAATATCTTCTTTCAAACGGTAAAAGCATAACGGATGTATGTTTCGAATCGGGATTCAACAACTACACATACTTTATTTCAAAATTCAAACAGTTAACCGGCACAACACCGTCTAAATTTATCAAGCAAGCAAAACACCTATTTTAAAAGTAACACCGCAATAAATGCAAGTATCAGACCGACAACACATCTGAATGTTATTTTTTCATTGAAGAAAACAGACGACATAAGTGCACTCAGAATAAGACCTCCCGCCTGACTTATCGGATAGACCTGTGCAACGGAGAGATAATCATTTGCCATCGCTTTAAAATATGAATGAACGAAAAGACACACAGACATAATTATCACTGCAAGAAGATCGGATTTAAGCAGTTCCCTTTTGTTAAATTTGTCTTCCGAAGGCAATGCTACTGCGACAGCAAGCACGACCATTGAGAAAATATATGAAATTAAATTGAACATTGATATGTTGGCTTCGGAAAATTCTCTGAAAAGCTTCATCGAAAAATCATTTATCCCACCTGACAAACCGCACAGAACCAGCATTACTATTCCAAAAACACTAAGTTTGCCTTTTACTCCCGAGCTGTATGAAACCATAATAAGCACAGCAACGACCAAAAGCGCAACCGCTAAAAGTTGCTTTGATTCAAGCGGTTTACGAAAAACAAAGAAACTACATAACAAAGTAATAACTGTCCCGAACATCTGAGAAACACTTACAAGCATAAAAGCTCCGTTCCGAACCGCCAATAACCATGTGATAATAAAGAAGGACAGCGTTATCCCCGACAATGCACCGTATATAATTACTCCTTCGTCGATATACAATCCGCTTTGCAATGATTCAAACATGAATGATACGCCACTTACACCCACACAAATGAACATTCTGAACACATTTATAAACGCAGCTTGTCTGTAAGACGAAACGGTGCTGCTGATTTTTTTGCCCATAAAACCTTTTGTCGCTCCCGCCAAAAGAGAAATCAATATACAGAAATATCCCATATAAATATCTTCCTTAGCCCAATTTTATATAATTTTATCAAGCAGTCTTGACAAACACAATATAATTTTCTAATATAAAGATATAATATTCTATCATATCAGGTGGGGTGATTATGGATTTAAAGCTTACTGTTATCGCCGGTGTAAATCGAGACAAATTCATCATGAAGCACTTTATAGGCTCAGATGACATATTTGCTCTTGTTAAAAGCGGAAGCTTCTATGTTGAAAACAACGAAAACAAATTCACGGTAAATGCAAACGAAGGAATGCTTTTCAGAAAAAACATTCTCTATAATCGCCATGTAATCAAACCCGTCCGTATGTTTTTATTCAGGTACACCGGAGAAACACATTTATTCAACTCAGACCATGTTTTATTCAAAGATCAAAACCGAATTTCATCAACAATAGCTCTTCTTGAATATTTCGATTCAAAATTCCACGAAAATAACTTTAAGTATAAACGTCATTTATTTGAAGATATTGTTTTGCAATACCTTGCAGAAAATAACGAGACATCTGCCGCCACGGACAATCTTATAGAAAAATCAATCACCGAAATAAAAGCAAACTTTCACAAAAACAAAAGTATTGCCGAGTTTGCGGAAGAAAGCGGGTTATCTTACATTCAGTTTTTCCGACGTTTCAAAACAGTCACAGGCTTTTCGCCTTCCGATTACATTGCTGCACTTCGCATAGAAAAAGCAAAAGACCTACTTATCAACACAACTCTTAAAATCAATGAAATTTCATCTGTCTGCGGATTTGAAAACGAATACTACTTCAGTAACTTTTTCAAAAAGTATACAAAGCTTTCGCCTTCGGCATTTCGTTCATCTTTATTATAAAACTTGTTTGTAAAAATCAGACAAAGACACATCGCACGGGAAACTTGTTCCTTTGCGATGTGTCTTTGTGTATGTTTATATTTACAACAAGATATCCATTATATTTTTTTCATCCAAATCGAGCATATCGATTGCACGCTCCAAAATCACACCCGCCCGATACAATTCATTCGGATGATGAGCATCGCTTCCGCAGTAGAATTTGCATCCGCAATTTCTTGCAATTCTGTATGGTCTGAGAACTGTATCTGCCTCTTCGTCCCGGAAGTTAAGTGCTCCTGAATTGAGCTCAATTCCCACACCGAGCTTTGCCGCTTTTTTGAAGAGCCGTGACATTTCTTCATCACTCAGAAGCTCAAGTGTTTTCAGATATTCCTCCCTCGTCGGAGCTATAAGCTTACAGGTCAGATGTGCTATACCGACTTTACGGAAAGGAAGCTCCATACCAAGGACAGCCTCAAGTCTCTTCACCCATATTCTCGCACGATGTGCAGGAGTCTCCAGATCTTTTTCATCTACTGTGAACCCCACACGATGAAGATGGGTTGTTGAGATGATGATAAAATCAAAAAGCTCATATTTCTCTTTTGAAATACTGATATTAAACTCTTTATCCATCTCTGCCTCACAGCCGAAAAGAAACTTTACCTTTTGTGACCGAGGGAGAGGATTGGATTTATTTATATGGGGAAAGTTTTGTGGCACATACCAATCAGAAGCACCCGGAACGGCTTCATCCCAGAAATGATCGGTAACACAAACCGTCTTCAGTCCCTTTTCTTCTGCAAAATCCAGAATTCTTTCGGGAATCTGCTCGGGATCAGCCGAGCAGGAAGATAACATTGTGTGTATGTGTAAATCGTGGTCATATGAAAACTTCATAAATCTATTACCTCTCAAGAAGCTACTTATAATCGATAATCCGCTTTATGAGAACTGCCACTTCTGCTCTTGTTGTGTAATCGGTTGGTGCGATTTTACCGTTCTTTCCGTTGACTAAACCTGCGCCTACGAGTGCCGAGACCGCATCCTTTGCATAATCTGCGACATCACGGAAATCTGCATACTCAACATCTGCAATTTCAAGCTCTGCACCAAGTTTTTGCATTGCACGGTATACAATTACCATCATATCCTGACGGGTGATTGTATTTCTCGGTGCGTACTTATTATCGCCTATTCCGTTTACAATGCCTGTATTTCGGGCGATTGCGAGTTCTTTTGCGAAATAATCGGAATCCGAAACATCTGCAAAATTTTCGGTATTATCGGAAGAAAGACCGAATGCACGGACAAGGAGAATTGCAAAGTCTGCTCTTGTGATATTATTTCCCGGGGAAAATGTAGTCTCGCTCGTTCCTTTGATAATACCTTCATCCGCAAGAGCGTTGATAGCCGACTCCGCCCAGGCGTGGTTTCCAAGGTCAGTAAATCGAGCTGTTGCTTCGGGAACATCGGGAGTCTCAACTTCCGGCTTTGCAGGTTCGTCCGGAGTTGAAGGTTTTGCATCTCCGCCGCCGTTTCCACTTGCAGAACTATTTGTTCCGCTTGTTGTTGAACCATATACATTCACAATAAAGTGAACTGTATTTTCTCTGCCAAGCTCATCTTTTGCAGTTATGGCAAAGTGATTTTTGCCAACCTGACCGGAGGTAGGTTTCCATGAAATTGTACCTGTGTTTTCATCAACAGAGGCTCCCCTCGGCAGCACTTTGCCGATATAGGTAATTTTTACCCCATCGGCAGATGTTGCCAAAACAGCATCCGTAAATATACTGCCCGCTGAAGCTGTTCCGTCCGAAACTTTTTCAAAAACAGGTGCATTGTCAACGATATTGGAAATCGGAATGGATGCACGTTGTCCCTTTGCGATATTATAGACATATCCCTTTGAAGTATCGTTTGCGTCCTTAAAGCTGCGGATTGTTGTTACCGCACCGATATCAAGCTTTACGCCACCTTCTACAAGCTCTGCATCTTCGATTTTATAAACTGCATTATTTACGCCATCATTTTCCACATAAACGAACTTACCGGAAAGTATTGAAGCATCAATATTATCCTTCGATGAAAGGACAATGCTGTTTTCAAAGGCAAGCTCCTTTGTGAAATCGGAAACGGAACCTGTGTATGCTTCACAAAGATCGGTATTTTCTCCGATTACACTTCCATCATTTACATAGCTGTATACAAGTATCTTATCTTTATTTATACTGTATACACCCACAAAACCGCTGAAATCAAAGCTTACATCTTCATCTTTAATTGTATATACAACGTTTTTGTTTGTCGCATAAACAATGTAGTCGCATCTTCCGTCTTTTCTTACAACCTTCAACGCCTTTACTGCATCGTTTTCCTTCTCCGCCCCACTCTTTACGGATATATCATCAATGACATAAGAGTCTGCGATGTAAGGAGTGTCACGATAAGGCTCAAACACGGTTGTGAAGAGCGAATCAAGATTATTTCCCTTGCGACGTGCAAGAACGTATTCAAAGGTTTCGGGCATATTGATGTTTGCATTTGTGGCGATAACATGACCGCTTGTAAGGGATACTTCGTTAAGGTCAAAGTCATTGAGCATTGTCATCTTCAAGTGGAGACCTTTTCCGTTCTTTAAAACCTTATTGAAGTCAGTTACCTTAAAGTCAACTGTAAACTTACCTACATCGGATGCCTTGCGGACATTCTTCATCCATGTGTAGCCTGCCGGATACGTAAATTTCGCTTCGGATGTGGATTCTGACGGATCGTTTCCGAATGGAACATCTCTGCCCGCATACGAACCGACATAATTTCCGGATGCAGTTCCGTCATCTGTCTGATATGTAATTCCATCAAGACCTTCTGTTGCAAAAATTTCGTCAGACTGACTATGGAAGCTGTAAATATGATCATTTCCACCCTTTACGCGGAAGAAATCAACAACATAGGAGTTATCATCACCAACATTTATCATAACTGCTGTACGACGATATATCGACGTTGCATCATACGCAAGCGGAGTATCAACATCCAGAAGCTTTACATCTCCGGAATCATCAAAATGCATCGGGAATCCGTGTTTTGTACCCACGGTGTTTCCGATTGGCTTCTGAATCTTTTCATTTACCGTGACTGTGTTATGTGCAAGAGTTGATTCAACCCATTGGAATCGGTTCTGATCTGAACTGCTCTTTGCTTCCGGAACGCCGTTGTCAGGTGCAAAGTTAAGACCGAAGGCTTCCATACCTATATTCAAAGCATCGTTATGACCGTGACCATCGGTTTCACCGAAGTAGATCCAGAAGTCACGCATATTGTTTTCGTAGGTATTTGTTACTTTGTCACCATATGCCGCACCTTCACGAAGCACAGCAAAGCCGTAAGCCGGCATCATATCACTTTTTGCGTTGACATCATCATCAATCCGTTCTAAAATATCCTGCTGAATGCTTTCGGGATTTTTTGTGAAGATGTCATAATACAAGCCTTCCACGGTATATCCGTTTCTGCGATAAATATATTCAGCCAGCTTATTTCCGAGATTTGTGTCCTTAAGACTCTGGAAACCTCTTATGATAACAGAAATATAATCCTCAAACTCTACATTTGCTGTCCATCCGGAGTCTCCTATCTGTGCAGAATGGGTGTCTGCAAGTGCAACCGGTTCATATGCCGTGAACATTTTTGCAAACTTCGGGTTTTTATAGAGATTATATTTTTCATCAGAGCTGTACATTTCAAGCATTTCAGCGATTTTATAACCGTAGTTTACTCCGACGAAGTTATATCCCGGACCTGTTTCGTTACCCATACCGTCACGGTCTATTACGTCAACATAATGGATACTCAGGTTTCCGCCGTCAGACTTTGCAGTATTTCCCAACTGATACCATGAGCCCGGCTGATATATCCAATCAACAATCTCGCTACTGTATGGTTCACGGTCGAGAACAAGTGCCGCTGCGGCAAGAGAGGCCTGCTTCATACCGTAGTTTCCGTGTATAGTTCCCTCTTTACAGCTCTCGAAGGTTTCAAAAATAAGTCCGTCTTCGATATTGCTCCAAATCTTTTCCCCACTTGTTTTGGGATTGTCAAGACCTCGTTCCGCTGCTTTCTCCGAGAGGAATGATACAACCTGCGGATCTGAATATACCGGGAAGAAGGCATCTGCAGACTGAATCCAGGTTGTGGATGTGGTTGTATCGTTTATGTGACCGAATATTTTACCGAAACCCGTTCCTCCGTGTGCAACAAGGTACATAGTATCCCATTGTTTATATGAAAAACTCGGATAAAGATCTGCTATTCTATCTATAAGAATTGCGCCGGCTCTGCCATATTTCATATCACCGCTGTATGCATAAGCGCGTGATAGATTTGCAACTGCCGTATTGGCTTCAAGCCAGAAAGAATGCATATAGTATGCAATATATCCGTGACGTTCTTCTGCTCCGTTTGAATAAGTTCTTCCGGGAAGATATCCGAGACCGTCATCAACAGCCCAAGTAGCACCGTCAACGGCATCGCCTGTTCGGGGATCCTTGTTGTAGAGTTCCGATGTTGGGTTATACAGCTCAGGATAAAGGTCATTATGAAGTGCATCCTTTTCTCCGTTTGCAACAGCCTCTGCGTTTGCGGCTACTGCACGGTCACGGTTATAATAACCTTTTTCATCAACGCCACGCTCATACAAAAGCTCGAAGTCGTTTGATGGGAAGAATCTTTTACACTCTTTGCATTGGATTTTCCATGGGCGTGTGTATATATTTACATCGTAACCGCCCGTTGAACCCGAGCCGTATTTTTCAACTGTGTTTACACCACAATAGCGGCAGAACATATATTCCGGGTCATCCTCCGAACCAACACGCTGTGAACGAGGGATCCCCTCTCCCGTCATAAGATTGTATATATGCTCAGCCCTATCTACATATACATCAGCACTCTTAAGTGCCGAATCATATGAATCCTTTGCCCAATCATATTTTTTTGCATTTTCACGTACAGCTTCGCAACGCTCGGTAGTGTAGTATGTAGATGCTGTCTTGGTTGTGCCTTCTCTGATTGCAATCAACACAGGTTCGCTTTCATATGCAACTCCCGCAATGGTTGTACTTACCTTTACCGAAACATCACCAACCGACGAAGCAACAACATATGTATCATCAATTATTTCGGCACTTCCATCCAAAACAGTATAAGTAACCTTGGAGTCATCCAACTTTGATGTGTTTCCGTTTTTATATACAATGGACGATGAAAGTTTTATTTTTTCTCCTGCAAATCCCCACTCATCTGCAGAAATGGCAATCGTATCTATCCCGCTTGTTTCATTTACGATTACATCGCTGCTTGCCTTTACCTGATTTCCATCGTAAATAACCGTTACATTTACTTTTGTTCTTCCCTGCCCAACAGCTTTTAACACGCCATCTTCAAAGGTTGCAACACTTTCATCATCAGAGCTGTAGACAATACCTGCAACATCTCCCGTAATCTCTGTTCCGTCAAGAAGTCTTGCAACAAATTCGGAGCTTCCCGTCTCTCCGACTTCAAAAACCGTCTTATTGAGGTTTAAGTTGAGGAATCTGAAAGCATTTGTGCCGTCAATACTGAAAATTCTCGGAGTCAGATATTTTGCGACATTATCATAGGGCTGTTTGAATACAAGAAGATATTCTCCGGCAGCTTCAAAGGTTACAGGTCCGAGAGCATCACTTGTTTGTTTCCAAGCACTGAGCGATTTATCATTAAAGTTGATAGTTCCGAGATATGAGTTCTGTCCAAGTGCATTTGTTACATCCGCTGTTGTATCCTTTACCGGAATTACATAAATATCACCCGTACCGTGATCGGCATCAGCGTATTTTGCACTTACAATATCTGCCCAGTATGTACCTGCGACCGGAACATTTATCCGCATAGCAAGCCATTCATTCTGACGAAGCTGTATTCTCACACGGTTTGCATTTGTTCCCGTGAGCGAAAGTGCGAGAGATGCTCTGCTTGATGTGAGGTCGTTCGGTCCCATTCCGAACCAGCTCCAGTTGTTGTAGGTATGCTCATATGTTATGCCACGCATATCATATGCAGTTGTGCTGTAAACCGGAGTCCAGTCGGAGCTGTATTCATTGAGAACATATTCTCTTGAAACTCCGCTCGGTACTAAGGTTTCACCTTCAAGAGTAACATCAAGCATTCCAAGAACCGTTATACCGTCAAGGGTAGCAACAGCTGTTATAGAAGTTTTTCCGCCCTCGGCAGTTGCAGTTACAAGACCTGTTTTTGCATCAATCGAGCCAACCGACAAATCCTTGATTCCATAAGAAATTTCCGCACCGGAAAGGTCAGCATCTGTTCCGTCTGACATTTTGCCCGATACAACTTTTGCATTTCTTCCGTTAAAGGAAAGAGTAACACTCATAAGTGCAGCTCTGCTTCCACCATCGAGAATAAGCTTTTTCGGATATTGTGCGACACCTGTTTCTCTTGTTTTGAGAACCACAAGATACTTTCCCTGCATTTTAAACGTATATTTGCCGAGTGGTGTATCAACATTTTCTTCTGTTTCTGCAAAATAATCTGCTTCACCGACTTTGTTTTCTTCGGTAAGTGCAGAAAGGACATCCTCTGTATCGGCAGACATTATATATACTTCGCCGACTCCGCCGGAAGGTTTCTTATCGTGATTGAGAATGATATCACAGCTTCCGGTTGCAGGTACATTGATTTCAAGTGCAATCACACCGTTTGCATCTGTATCTGCATCTGAAAAATCGTATTCGGTTCTATATGCAGAATATCCGGGTTTGATTACAGAGACCCTAACGACACAGTTGGTGGATGATTCTCCCCTTTTTGCTGTTATCGTAACCTCTGTATCACCTGCGGACACCGCTGTAACAACACCGTTTTCATCTACGGTTGCAATGCTGTCATCTGCACAATTATATTCGATTGTATAATCTTCTTCGGATGCCTTCGTGCAATCGGAGAGATATACACTTGCATCAATTTTTTCCGCAAGACCTTCTTCAAGGAGAAGTTCCTTTTTTTCCGCAACGATTCCCGCTACCGCCTTTTCCTCTCCACCGTAAAAGGTTATTGACGAGGGATAGAGATTGTTGCTTTTTCCGTTGCCCATACCATCGCCAACTCCGGATGCACGAAGAACAAGAAGATACTTTCCTGCCTTTTCAAAGGTCACGTTGCGGAAGTTTACAGACTGCCCGGTAACCAACGATGCACCATAGCAATTGAAGCTTCCGAGTCTGTTTTTTGTATTGAGTATAGCTTTTGCAATATCTGTTGTGTCACCATCAAGAAGATAGACTTCGCCGCTTCCGCCGGAGCTATTGAGTGCATAACCGAATTTTGTTCTGAATGTTCCCGAAGTCGGAACATTCAAAGTCATTACGATATACTGATCCTTTACCGTTCCAACCTGAAGTCCATAGCTCATTTTGCGAAGCGTTGATATTTTACTGCTTATGGAATGTGGAAGCCAAATATTCTTGGTTTCATCTCCCGTTATTGACAAGAATGGCGTTGTATCCTTGATTTCGTATCCGAAGTCATATTTGAGAGAGTAATCTGAAAAAGCAAGCTTTTCCGAGCTTACGTTAACCTCAGCTTCCGCATCAAAGGTGCTTCCGTTTTTGGTTACGGAAACGATTATTTTTGTCTTTCCTTCCGCAACACCGGTTACTTCTCCGCTTTCGTTGACAGTTGCAATACTCTCATCAAGACTCTTGAAAGAAAGAGATGCCAAATACACATCAAACTCGTTTCCGTCGCTGAGATATCCCGAAAGCTCAATATTTCCGGTCTCTTCAATCTTCAAAAGCGCTGTATCCATATTTGCCTTTACATTCATAGGCACGGCATTATCTCCACCCGAAAGTGTGATTGTGTAAATACGGGACTGTGAATCAGCTTTTCCGTCTGCATATTTTCCGCCCTCCACCTTGAAAACAAGGTAATATTCACCGGCGGCGATATATTTATTTATATCCGTATCAATTATACCGAGAGTGTTTGCGCTATTTTGAGCGTAAAGCTTCGATATATCGACATTCTGTGCAAGAACAGGAAGTGTTGTTACATCAAGGCTGTCCGAAAGTTCCGTTGATGCCGGTGCAATATAGACATCTATATCGGTGGAGGCGTTTGCTATGGAATGAACCCTCAGCGAAAGCTTGTTATATACGCCGCTTGCGGGAACATTTATCTTAATTGCCGCCCAGCTTCCGACATATCGCATAAAAAGACCGTATGAAGCATTCATATGAGGTCCTTG